>JAGMEZ010000499.1 GCA_023127905.1 Caldifarciminota bacterium | reverse complement strand
AGTTTTTTCTTCCTCACAGGTATTCTCAAGAATTCATCCTTAAAAAACATACAATAACCAATGAAGATGTTATGGGAAAATCAACGTTATATTCACCTTTTCTTTTTGCTCGGTGTAATGTTCTGATTGATAAAGCACGTCCACCTATTTCATATACAGAGGAGAAGGATTTTATTTGTTCCTCTGATTCTGCAAAGGAATTTTTTATATGGAAGAAGGAAGAATTCGGTATTGAAGATTTGTCATCTTCACCTGATGCTGATCTTGGTTTTGGGTTCAGGCTTGTCAATAGGCGGCTTGAGAAAAAAGAAGGATTTAATACAGCCAGGGATAAACTTTTTGTAGAAGTGATGAGAACAGGAGGTTTTGTAGTTCATTACTCACAGGAGTTAAAACTCTATTCGCAAGTTGAAGAGACACTTGGGGAATTTGAAGAACGCTGTGCTGAAGAATTTGATAAATTAAAGGAAGAGGAAATTGAGAAGGTTCAAAGAAGATATGAAAAAAAGATAGACCGTTTAAGCGACAGGATTGAAAGAAAAAAGATGGATAAAGAACGACATGAAAGGGATGCGAGCGCAAGGAAGAGGGAAGAGGCTTTATCAGGAGCAGAGACTGTTTTAAGTTGGGTGATTGGAAGACGAAGTATGAGAGGACTATCAACTGCAAGCAGAAAGAGAAGAATGAGTAGAATGTCAGAAGAAAGAGCAAAAAAAGCAGAAGAGATGATGAAGGATTATGAAGAGGATCTTAAGGGATTGAAACACGAACTTGAAGATGAAATTGATGAAATTGAAGATAAGTACGACGATGCAATAGAAGAGATAAGACCGATTGAAGTAAAAGTGAAGAAAAAGGATATTACACTTGTTTCATTCGGTTTGCTGTGGATACCTGTTTTGAAGGTTGATTTTGTTGATGGAGAAAAGTATTTTAATACATACACAGCTGAACCTATTGACTGATAAAATGTAATCCAACTCTATCCCCCCCCCTTAGAAAAGGGGGACATGAAAAAGCAGAAAAGTCCGAAATTAAGAAAATTGGTGTTTCTGGAAAGAATTTCCCGAAACCAAATCAAGGGTTCAGTATTTTGTAGCGTTGGGGCTTGTCCCCAACAAAAGGAGGATTGATGTAGGTAGATATTGGGGATGGGAAACTTTTGTAGGAGGCAGGCAAAAATTAGATTAAAATCTTAAAAATAAAAAGTTAAAAATGGACTAAATATTTTTTATAGTACTTAGTTTTTAAATGGAGGTTATTATGGGTGAGAAGGATATTTTAAACAAGGCAAAACAACTTGGAATTACAATAGGTAAAAGTAAGATCTGGAATGATTTCAATAAGGCAACTGAAAAATTCAAGAAAGATGAAAAAGTTCAAAAACTCTTGAAAGATTTACAGGAAAAAGAGACAATGCAGGAGGAAAAATTAAAGGAAGCTGTACCGATAGAGGTAGAGGAAAAACATGAAATAAAGAGATTAGAGAAAGAGCTCTCGGAATCTAAAATTTTTGTGAATTTCATAACTACTGAAAACCATTACCTTGCCCTTATGGAAAAGATTGAAAAGGAAATCAGGGAAGGAACAGAGAAAGCAATGAATTAAACACTTCTTGCCTCGCTTTCTGGAGTGAATCAAGTTCGGTGAGGAACTGGTATGAAAAGAGGAATTATGAAAAGAGCCATTTTAGTTTTAATATTCTTTATAACTATATCCGGATGTCGGATTAGGGAAAGAAGAATTGAGAATCCTAACTTTGACTTCTCAAGTATGGATCGATTTTGGGAGATTGTCTCAATTTTGGAAGGAGATCAGGAGCCAACAACTGAGCAATGGGACTCACTTTTTGAGACTCCAGGATACGCAGTTTTAACCAAAAGTGAATTCAAGAAAGAATTTTTCATAAGAAACTTTAGGTTAACTTTTATGCCTTCCAATGCTGAAGAACTGGAAGAGGAATTAAGAAATGGCAGAAACCGATTCGTAAAACATTATGTCCGTTTAAAAAATATGAAAGAGGAAATTAAGAGACAACAGAAATGGTTGCAAACTACCGAATTGATGAAAGAAGCGTTGAATTGTGCTCAAGAATATCTACCAGAGAAAATGATTAAGGATTATCCACTTCCCCCGGTTTCCTTTCTCATCTTTGACATGGATGCCCGTGGTTACTCTCCAATAGTAGTGGATATCATTTTTTCCATAGATAATGGTGAATTCTTACCATATTTATTGGGGCATGAGTCTCACCATTTTTATAGGAATAAGATATTGGTTATCAATCCTGATATAATTAATACAACAAATGAATGTGTTATTTGGGTACTCAATCAGATTCAAGCAGAAGGGATAGCTGACCAGATTGATAAAAGAATTATATTTTTCAATGGTGGACCTTTTGAACAGTCACAATGGTCGAGAAGGTATAAATCTTATTTAGAAGAATCACCCGAAATAATTAAAGGTATAGATAAACTTCTAAGGAAAATGGCGGATTCCACTTCTAACTATCAGAAAATTGGGCGTCAGCTTTACGAACTCGTTCCAATGAGTGGTCATCCCACTGGTTATTATATGACGAATGCAATTATTGATGAATTAGGAAGGGAGACATTGATTAAGGAAGTAGGGAATCCTTTTGCTTTTTTCCGTTTATATAATCAGGTTGCTAAAATGAAAGGAAGCAATAAGCCTTCTTTTTCAGAAAAGTCGATGAGGTTGATCAATAAATTAGAAAAGAAATACGTTAAAAATAGAAAAAAATAGAAACAGCGACCATTGATTTTGAAAGAAAGTTAAGATTTTTTAAGAGAGTGAATCAAAAAAAGTAGCCTGTCCCCTTTTTTTTTCCGGACTCTGCAAATGTGGTTGCGGTCGCTTTTTTTCAAAAAGCTTATTTAATGATTTAATGAAGTTATTAAAAACGTGAAAAAAAACAGCCTCAAAAATGAGGCTGTTTTCTCGCTTTCTTAATTTTGTCTATCTCAATAAAATAACCTTCTTCACTGATGCAAAATCACGCGACGACAACCTTATGAAATAGACTCCTGTTGGGACCTTCTGATTGTATTTGTCGTATCCATTCCATCTAACGCTGTAAACGTCAGGGTCCTTGACCCCGTTCTCAAGTACATTGATACATCTTCCAGTTATATCATAAATCTTGAGTGAAACCTTACCGGATTGTGCAATGGAATAATAGATCGTAGTGTTATCCTTAAATGGAGAAGGAAATGGAGTCTTGAGCGAATAAATGAAAGGTGTTTCTCTTTCTCCTGATGACATAGGTCCTCCCCCACCAGTCTCATCATAAAACCAAATAGCACTACAAACAGCAGGTGCATTCTGTGTCGGGGGCACAGATTTAATAGTGATCTTAATCTTACCATCCCCAAGACAGGATACTGGAATCATCTCTTCAACGGAGACAGTTTCTGCAGGTTGCACCCAGATGTTCATCCATATATGATCAATTTTAACCTTTAGTTTAATGGCATCATTAAATTCATGGTAAAATATAAGTTTTAAATCCTGTCCTGGTTTTTCATCTAATCCACGAATTTTATAGATCAAATTTGTTGTAGAGTGGTCTATAGTTTTATAGTATTTTTCCCCTAAAGTTTGATTACCATCCCTCTCTACTGTAAATGCACCCTCTTCTTCCAGTCCAGTATTTACTGCATAGCGAGGAGAAATCTCCAAGATAGGTTTTTCATCATAATGAATGTAGTAATTATTGAATTTATCCTTATTACTCCAGACAATGAATAGAGTATCTGTGGTTGATGTTGCGACTGGGTTAATATTAATAACAGTTTCGCTATCAGCCTTTGCAATAGTCTCAGGGGGGCTTGTCTGCCATTCCAAATCACCATAGTCATACCGTACCATCATTATATTCTTTTCATCTTCACTCCAGATTATATGACCTCTTTCATAAACTGGTGTTGAAGAATTAAATTCTGAATTGTAAACAATCTCTGGTACATCCCATCTCTCATTGGGCTGCCCAGGATATTTTTGACTGTGGTAGATGTTGAATGGCTCTCCTCCATTATTCTCTGTACCAGACCAGACGCAGTGAAGAACACCATTCTCATAAGTGAGATAAGGTTCTTCTTCATCAGCACAATCAGCAGTGTTTGAAATAACTCCACTAAACCAGTCTCCATCATTTCTTTCCCATGCTACTATGTCAAAGAAACCCGTATTGGGGTTTATTCTATCCCAGACAATGTACGGATTTCCCCTTTCGTCCACCGAAGTGGAAGGACAGACTGATTCCATTATTGTATCTGTCTCAGATGGGCAAATAGTATGAAGCAAAGAACCTAAACCAAGCATTTCGTAATAGAATGGTGGTGATGCAGCCCTTGTGTTGGGAAGAGTTCCTACAAAAAGACCAGAATAGAAGGAGAGTGGTGGTGACATACGACTTTCCCAGGTGACAAAAAGCGAATCTCTGGAAACTGCTAAGGATGGGGGTCCCATACTCTCTATCGTAGGATCTGCATTGATATTCAATAAACATGACCCAGTAGAAAAACCTTCGACAGAAATAGATTTCCAGGCATACATCAATTTTGCCTGGTCTGTTGTCTTATCTTTAATCCAGAGTAAGTGGAGATAGCTACCATAAAGCATTAATACTGGATAGGAACCTTCTGCAACAGACTCCTTAGTCCAGTGTGCTCCACCATCCGAGGACTGGGAGAAGTAGATACTATCAGGGTTACCTGATGTGAAAGCAAGATACATATTGCCATTGGCATCCCTCTGCAACCTCTCACCATTATTGGCATAGGTTGCGTTTGTGCTGGTTGCTGTTGTAAGTGGAACTTGAATGTATTCGTCATGCCATTCACCAACATTATAGCTTCTGTCCATTGCGCAAACAGCAACAAGACCCTGTTGACCTGTCTCCCAATAAATATAGTAATCTTTGTACCAGGTTCTAGTAATTGGCGCAAGCTGACTAAGACTATGGCTTTCTCCTACAGTAGTTGGGCAAAACCAGTATCCACCAAGAGTTGGATCATCCAATGGATTCCAACTAATAAAAAGGGTGTGTGTTTGTGGATCATAAGAATATTCATGATAAGTAACTTGATCTGGCGGTACTTCATCAGCCGAAGCTCCAACACATATTTCAGGATCAGAATATGCAACTACTTGACCCAAATATGACATGTTTCTTCGAATCCGATATTCAAATTCATAACCAGTTAGAGCCATATTGTCATTCAGAGCATAATTGGCAGTAGTCGCCAAATATGCATATCGTTCTGACATCCTCTTAGGGTGTTTGTAAATATGGAATGTCTGTGATGGTACATTGCAGGTCCAGCTTAGTTCTGTTTCCCATCCTTCGTCCACAGCAGCATCCTGTGCAGAAAATGTAGGTATTTCAGAGGGTGTGGGGAAAGGTAGTTCACCAATTGTGTGAATCATCATATCCCCGTAAATACGTTCTCCTGTAGTCATGTCAACATAATAATGTCTTGGCAAATTGTCGAGTGTGTTGGGAGGCTCAGGAAAGACATCATCATCCCATTCAAAGTTTACTACTTGTCCTGCCGGAATGTTAGAGGGCTCTGTGTGAATTTCGAAAAAAGGACCTTCCTCACAGAAGGAAAGATAGATATGAAACACACCTTCCCAATTAGTTGATGAATAATTATGTGCTCTCCATTTTACTCTCACCCTATCTGTATAATTCGGAGAAGGGGGTATAAGCTCAAGATCTGTGATGTAACAATATATATCACCGAACCCCTGTCCCCCCTCACTGAAGTACAAAATTGCTTCATTATTACCTGTTACATAATGAAGAAAATTATTATATGTATTACAGCCAACAAGGTCATAATCTTTTGTGTAGTAATACCCATTCCAAGAATCCATGTATCCTGAATTCCCAAAGAGGAAATCATCAGTAATAAATGAACCCACAGCATTCAACCATTGAGCAGGAGAAGGAGTTGCTGTCGAATACCAATTGTCTCCGCCATCTGTTGTCCATCCGTATCTGCCATGAGACAAGCCAACAGAGGCTGCATCAATATTGTCTGGGTCATTAGGGCATATTACAAAATTTGCCATTCTTCCTGGATGTTGCTCGCCTGGATCAGGAAGATCATCATATGTATAATAAAAAGGTCGCTTCGTATTCCAATCATCCCCTGAATTCGTACTATGCGCAACCACCCCCATATTATCACCAACGCACCACACTTCGTCTTCAGAAGTAACTTCTACGTGAACAATGCAAATTGTTGTATCCTCATCAGGATAAGGTCTTCTGAGCGTTGGTAACCAGCTCATACCACCATCACTGGATTTAAGGACATAACCGTCTGAACAAGCAAGATATCCATCATTAGCATTAGCAAAAGCAACATCATAACAGGCAAGTCTGTTTGAGCCAATTTGAGGATAATAAGTTTCCAGAATATTAGCATATTCATCTATTTTTAGAAGAACTCCTCTCTCATCTATCCAATGATAATTTCCACAGATCCAGCCATATTGACCAGGATCAACAAAACTCACTCCATGAAAGTCATAATCCCCATCGAGAAGTTCAAATGAGCCCACCACATCTTTAAATTCAAGCTTGAACACCTTTCCTTCATCACCAACAACCCATCCGTTTATCCAACCAAATGTAGTTGCATCTCTAAGTGTAACTCCACCTGATGTATAGTGGGAATAGTACCAGTGATCAGTTAACCAGGTCTGGGCTTGAGGTTGAGGAAAAAGAAGGCAAGGTGTAATCAACACAATTAAGAAAAGAATCATTAATTTCATGCTTTTCTCCTTTCTTTCCCTGAAGTTTAAGATTTCCCGTTCCCATCCTCCAGATTTAGTTATCCATATTACACCTCCTTCCACAGTTAAATGTTAGATTATTAATCATTGTCATTGTATCATACAGCAATTTTCGTGCCAGATTTTGTGTAGAAAAGTAAGTAAAGCAATATATAAAGATGCGTATACTTCAACCAAATTTAGCTTATGTTCATCTAAATTTTCATTAAAAAGTGGGGCAAAAATGCCCTACTTTTTAGGGTTATTTTATAAGTATATGTAAAAAAAAAAGTTATGAGTGACAAAAATGTCGCACATAAATTGCATTTTTTATAAGATGAAAAATATAAGAGGTTAACTGTGGCAAAAATGCCACTCTTGTTTTTAAAATTATTAATTTGATAGAGGGTTAATTGAAAGCTATAAAAAATGATGTTATAAAATAATAGATGTCTCTAAAAGGAAATGTAAGATATTTTTTTATAAAGATTTCAGACGTTCTAAATTACTCTATAGAACCGACTCAAAGATATCGAAAAAGATGGCTTAAATTTAAACTAACAAAATAGTCTTTTACCTCACACATACAACTTTTTGGTTTATTTCTATGTTTTCTATCTTTGCTTTAATGAAATAGATTCCAGTTGAGGCTTTGTTACTATTTTCATCCTTCCCATCCCAGGTGACTGAAGTAGGGAGTAAGGAGTAAGTAGTAGGGAGAGTAAATTGTTTGACAATTCTACCAGCAACATCGTAAATTTTCAACTCTATGCCCTCTTTGTTCTGCCCTATGCCCTTTGCACTATGCCCTATGCTTGGAAGGTTCAGGGAGATGGTGGTGGAAGTAGTGAAGGGATTGGGGTGGCAATGCAGTCTTATCTCTCTGGTCTTATGT
>JAGMEZ010000498.1 GCA_023127905.1 Caldifarciminota bacterium | reverse complement strand
ATCTCAAACTTTTCCTCTGGCCAGGAGAGTGTTGAGCCGCCTGAGCCAGGATGGACAACGATGAATCTCTTACTATCTATTCCGTTATCGTTTAAGAACGATAACGCACTACTTTTCTCTTTTTCAGTCAGAAAAAGCTTTGGTATCTTAATTCCTGTGGTTATCCCCATTTTTTTTAGCAGACGAAGATTATACTGTAGTTCATGTTTTTCCGATGTATGTCTGTGTTCATACGTTCGTTTATTCAGAAGAAAACTGTACCATCTAAAACCTGTACCAATTCTTTCCGGGATATGGGAGAGGAAAAGAATGAGCGAAAGAGAAAACGTGGGATAGAGCAAGATTGCAACATCAAATTGTTCCTTTGAAAGCATCTTTATATTTCTTCTCAATCCGTTATTGTTGAAAGATATTGTTTTGTCGATATAAGGCTGATGCTTTACGAGTTCGCTTGTCGATTCTTTAAGCATATAGCAAATCTCAGATTCTGGAAATCTCTCTTTTAGTATCTCTCCCAGAGGAAGGGATAATACAACGTCGCCTATTCTATCTGTTCTTATAATGAGGATCTTCATAACTAATTAATATTATAATTATTAATGAAAGTCAAGAAAAATCATCCACAGATACCTTACCTGTTGTTGAGGTTTTGGTGTTTCGGTAATTAATTTATTGAAATACTCTGTGTTCTCTGTGGTTAAAGGTTTTTAGGTTAAAGGATTTTGCTTGACAAGATATTTATATTATGATAATATTATTAAGGTTTCGCAAAATGCAAAATCGTTCGCAAAATGCAAAATTTAAAAGAGAAAAAGCGTTTTTTAATTAAATATAAGTATATATTATCTATAAGTTTATGATTTTGGTAACAATGGCATATAATTTGCTTTATGTTAACAGTAGAAAATAAAATATCAATGGAAGGAGGTGTAAAAGATGAAAAAAGGATTTACGTTAATTGAGTTGATGATCGTTGTGGTCATCATAGGTATCCTCGCAGCTATCGCTATACCTAACTTTATGTCGATGAGACAGAGAGCAAGAGAGGCATCAACACAGTCCAATATGCATACACTGCAACTGGCTCTTGAAGATTTCTCCACCATGTGTGAAGGAAATTATCCTTCGGATTTGGAGGATCCAGTTAACAATGTTCTTGGTTTCGGTACCAATCCCGCTTATATTGCGGATGCCTGTCCTGGAATTGCAACAACTGTTGTAGTAGTTGGTGGTGATGCACTACTTCCTGGCAATGCCACATATGCTAACCCGTTCCTACGTGCCGGACAATGCCTTGATTATACCGCTGTTATAGCTCCACCAGGACCAGTTCATGTTGCTATTGCTCCTAATGCTTCTGGACAGGGAACTGTATATTTTGCTGGTCTTGCCGCTGATGGTACTTACCAGGGTCCTATGGTTACAATACCTGCATTTTCTTATATCATATATGGTGATGGATATAAGAATATTCTTGATTTAGTTCTGCGTCCGGGTATCTAATAAATACTCTTTTTTGTGGGGTCAGAATCTCCTGATTTTGGCCCCATTTTTTATTTAAGTAATGATATGCATGCCTTAGAGATAGTATCCCTATCCAAAGCTTATTTATCAGGTTTTTTAAAGAAGGTTCAGGCTTTACAAGAAATAAGCCTGACAATTGAAGAAGATGAGATTTTTGGTTTTCTTGGCCCTAATGGTGCTGGAAAGACAACAACACTGAAGATTGTAACAGGACTTCTTAAACCTACTTATGGGGATGTAAAAATTTTAGGTGCCCCACTCTCTCAAGTAAATATAAGAAAGCAGATTGGGTTTCTCCCGGAACATCCTTCTTATTACAATCACCTTACCGGTTTTGAAATCCTTGATTTTGCCGGGGGTCTTTGTTGTATTCCTGGATTTGAAAGAAAAAAAAGAATAGAAAGATTGTTTGATAGGGTGCGGCTGAAAGAAGTTCGTAATGTCAGAGTATCAGAGTATTCTAAAGGAATGATACAGAGACTTGGAATTGCCCAGGCTCTCATTAACAATCCAGAATTAGTAATTCTTGATGAACCCCTTTCAGGGTTGGATCCTATAGGAAGAAAAGAACTTAAAGATATTATTATCTCATTAAAGGACGAAGGGAAAACGGTTTTTTTCTCAACACATATACTTGCAGATGTGGAAATGATTTGCAACAGGGTGGGAATACTTCATAAGGGTAGACTTTTAAAAGTAGGAAAATTAAATGATTTCTTATCAGACACAAAAAGGAATGTGATTATTACATTTGAATTTACAGGTAGAGTTAAACCAACCTTAATACAGAATGTCAATCCAACTGCTGAGGGATACTTGAATGTTACCATTGAGAAGGAAAAACAAAATACAATAGTAAAATCTCTGCAAAACGAAGGAGCAAGTATTATATCAATAGTCCCAGAGACTATTACACTTGAAGACTTTTTTGTTGCTGAAATAAAGAAAGATGAAAATTAGAACCTTAATTCTCAATACATTCAAGGAAGCTGTGCGTGGGAAAATATTTCTAATTATTCTTGGTTTTTCCATTGTTCTTCTTGTGGGTAGTAAAGTTCTTGTTCCGCTTTCCCTTGGCGAAGAAAGAAGAATTATAATGAACATAGGGCTTGGAAGCATTTCTATGTTTGGGATACTCCTTGCAATTCTTATAGGTTCCCAGTTGGTATATAATGAATTAGAAAGAAAAACCATCTATTTTGTCCTCTCCAAACCTGTTAAGAGACAAACATTCATTTTTGGAAAATTTTTGGGGCTTTTACTAACGCTTTTAGTAGTTATTCTTATCCTATCATGTTGGTTTTATTTCGTACTTTTCTGGTTGACCCGTTTACACCCTTCGGTTTTACTCGTAGCAATTTTTTTTTCATTTCTTGAGATAATGATAATAACCGGGTTCTCGATATTTTTCTCAACCTTTACTTCTCCAACTTTATCATCAATATTCACATTATTTTTCTTTATAATAGGTCGTTTAGCACCTGATATACAACTTCTTGCAAGTAAAATTAAAGAACCAGTTTCACATTTTCTCTTACAAATAGTATATTATATTATACCTAACCTGAGTAATTTTAATATCAGAGGTAAGGTGGTTTACGCGGAACCTGTTGGCTTGAATCATATTCTTTATTCCGTCTCATATGCATTGATTTATACGATAATTCTTCTTGTTCTCTCCTGTGAAATATTCAGGAGAAAGGACCTCTGATGCGTTTGCGAATAACAATAATTGTTGTTATAATCGGATTTGTTCTTTTGTTTTTCATCCAGAATTCAATAGATAGAGAAAAAGGACGTTATATATTACTGAAAGAACTTCTCTATTTTCCATCAGGTAAATTTATAGAAGAGGTTTCAATTGGGTACAATGTCCTTGCCGCTGACCTCATCTGGCTTAGAGCAATTCAGTATTTTGGTGAACATCGTCTGACAGACCTAAAATTTTTACACCTTTATCATATATTAAATGTTCTCACAACTCTTGATAAGAAATTTATACACGCATACACGTTTGGGGGGTTATTGTTAGAGCACTCTGCAAAAGAATCCACAAATGCAGACCTTCTACTTCACAAAGGAGAATTTAACAATCCGCAATCCTGGGAGATTCCGTTTATCAGAGGTTTTATATATTATATCTTTAGAGGTGAAAAGAAAATGGCAGTTATGTTTTTTCTTCGTGCATCTATAAAACCATCTGCACCTGATATGTGTAAAAGATTTGCAGGATTTACGTATCAGAAAATGGGTGACAAATATATGGCTCTAAAACTATGGCAGGATATTTACGAAAATTCAAACAACCCAATTGAAAAGGAGACTGCAATTCGTTATATGAAGGAAATGATTATGCTTATTCAGTTAGATGCTTTAAACTCATCATTTAAAAAGTATACGAAAGAAATGGGTATTCAACCCGCATCGATTCAAGACATGGTGAATAATGGTTTTCTTGATAAGAAGCCTGAATCTTCATGGGAAGGTGAGTATTTCTATATCGATAAAGTGAAATGTCGTATATGGTGTAGTTATCTTGATAGGGTAAAGTCACCTATTCTTATGCGTATGCTTGAATCATCTGATTATAGCAATAGTTTATAGAAAATGGTAATTTTGAGCAATAGTATCCATGTGTTAAGGTATTAAGATTTGACGGTTTAGAATTTTATGGGAGGGAGTTCTATTGTGGAACATGAAGGTTTCACCTTAATTGAGTTGATGATTGTAATAGTCATAATAGGTACGCTTGCTGTTATTGCCATTCCAAATTATATGAGTATGAGGAATAATGCAAGGGATGCAAGTGTTAAATCAAATATGCACACGCTGCACCTTGCAATAGAGGATTTCTCAACAATGTCAGGGGGACAATTTCCCGATAATCCAACGACCAGAGTGCGAGATATCCTCGCTCAGATGGGAATTGGTAGTACTAATAATGAGAGGATTGCAGACAATTGTCCCGGAACAGCAGTAACTGTAAATACAGGCGCGGGAACCGCTCTACTTCCAAGCAACAATACTTATAAGAATCCTTTTTTAGTCAATGCAAACTCTCTTGACATTAATAATGATCCTCTTAACCCACCTCCGCATGCTCCTGTCATGCCGAACGCATCAGGCCAGGGAACAGTTTACTATACACCTATTAATATTAATGGTTTTACAGCAGCGG
>JAGMEZ010000497.1 GCA_023127905.1 Caldifarciminota bacterium | reverse complement strand
GAGATATTTGGCAAAGGATTTCATCCTAAAAAGGCAGAGAAGTCAGAATTAACCTTCAAAACAGATAGCCTTTTAGAATTAAAACCAGGTGATTTTGTGGTTCATGAAGATTACGGTATTGGTATCTTTGAAAGATTGGGTAAAATTGAGCATAGGGAACAATTAACTGAATGCTTACTTGTACGATACGTAGATCGGGACATCCTTTATGTACCCATTAGCGCAATGTCTAAGGTCAGCAAATACATTGGACTTGATAAAGGAACTCCAAAACTCTCGAATCTTACAAGTATGAGATGGGAAAAGAAAAAAAGGAGCGCAAGGAAAGCAATAAAGGACATGACAAAAGACCTTCTCAAACTCTACGCAGAGAGAGAATTTACAGAAGGTTTTAGTTTTTCTCAAGATACAGTCTGGCAAAAAGAACTGGAAGCAAGTTTTCAATACGAAGAGACAAAAGATCAATTATCCGCAATAAAAGACATAAAGAATGATATGGAATCACACCAACCAATGGACAGACTTGTCTGTGGCGAAGTAGGATATGGAAAAACTGAGGTAGCCATAAGGGCTGCATTCAAGGCTGTGATGGATTCCAAACAAGTACTTTTCCTGGCACCAACAACTGTACTCTGCGAGCAACACTTCAATACATTTAGAGAAAGACTTTCAAACTTCCCAACAAGAATCGAAATGCTTTCAAGATTTGTCAAAAAGAGTGACCAGAAAAAGATAATTGTGGATATAAAAATTGGAAATGTCGATATTATCATTGGAACCCATAGACTACTCAGTAACGAGATTGAATTTCTTGATCCTGGACTGCTTATCATTGATGAAGAACACCGCTTTGGAGTTTCTCAAAAGGAAAGATTAAAGAACAAAAGAAAAAAAATGGATGTTCTGAGTATGAGTGCAACCCCTATTCCCAGGACACTTCAATTTTCGCTTCTAAACATCAGAGATTTTTCAACCATCGAAACACCGCCAAAGGGAAGACTCTCGGTAGTTACCAGAATTATCCATTGGAACAGCAGATTCATTAGAGAAATAATTCTGAGTGAAATAAAAAGAGGTGGGCAGGTCTTTTTCGTACACAATAGAATTCAAGGACTTCGTACCCTTGCCGCAAGGATTAGTACCATAGTTCCGGAAGCAAAAATAGCTATTACACATGGAAGAATGAAGCCAACAGTTATTGAAAAAAGAATGCTTGATTTTCTTTCAGTCAGGTGTAATATTCTCGTCACAACGAGCATAATTGAATCAGGTCTTGACATTCCGAACGCTAACACCATAATCGTTGACAGGGCAGATACGTATGGACTTGCACAATTGCATCAGTTAAGAGGAAGGGTTGGAAGGTCAAACAGAAGAGCATACTGTTATTTAGTAGTACCGAAAAGAATAACCAATGATGCAAGAAAAAGATTATCTACTATTTACACCCATAGTCATCTCGGGAGTGGTCTTGCACTTGCTTTAAAGGATCTTGAAATTAGGGGTGCAGGAAACCTTCTGGGTAGCAGACAACACGGACATATAACGAAGATAGGTTATGACCTTTATATGAAATTGCTCCAGGAGACGATACGCGAATTCAAGGGAGGAAAAAAATCAGATAAGTTAAATACAAAGGTTCATTCAAACCTTACAGCTTATCTCCCATCCACTTATGTAGAGGATGAAAATTCAAGGATAGATATCTATAAAAGGCTTTCCTCGGCTGATATGCTCACTTCAGTAAATGAAATTGAAGAGGAATTAAAGGATAGATTTGGCAAACCCCCTGAAGAGGTGAAAACTCTCTTGCAAGTTGCAGGGATAAAGATTATCTGTTCAGAGAAACATATACATAAAGTTATTATAAATGATAACTATCTGGAACTTTCCTTTGCAAAAGACCGTTTTCCCTCTAAAAAGAATATTGAAATGCTTTTTAAGGGGGTGAATAAAAAATTTTACATAGATTACTCTGGAATATGTTTTAATATACGATTCAAGACAGAACGAAAAAAAAATCTCTCTGAATTAAAAAAAGTATTGAAATTTTTATAATAATGTGGTATATTGTTTGTTTGATATATTGTGTGAAGTAAAAAAAATTAACAGTAGGAGGAAAATATGCATAAGTACTTCAGATTTATCGCCTTTTTAATGCTCATTCTCGTACTCTCAATAACCGGATGCAGGATCAAAAAGGAAGACAAGATACTTGCAAAGATTGGAGATAGAATAATTACTGTAGGAGATTTCGAGAAGAGATTCAGACCGAAAGAATTCCCATCGGACGAAGAAGAAAAAGAAGAGAAAATGAAAATCCTCAATTCTTTGATTGAAGAAAAACTCTTTGCTATTGCTGGAGAAAAAGAAGGAATGGCAGAAGAGATTGAAAAAAACATGAGTGATTATACAGATCGACTCGCAGTAAACGAATTATATGAAGCTATTATAGTCAAACGAGCTAAAGTTTCTCTCCTCGAGCAAAAAAGAACTTATAGAATGATGGGCAAAGAACTTCATGCCAGACATATCGTTTTGGAAACAAAAGAGAAAGCTGACAGTATATATAAGGAACTGATAAAGAATGATGCTAAGAATTTTGCTGAGCTTGCAAGAAAATCAATTGATCCAAAGACCAAGGATAAGGGGGGTGATCTCGGTTGGCTTTCCTGGGGAAAGATGAACCCCGAGCAACAAGATGTTGCTTATAAATTAAAGGTTGGAGGAATAAGTAAGCCGTTCCAGATACGCATTGGCTGGGATATTCTCCAGATAGTGGATGAGAAGGATAAAAAGATACGCGCATTCGAGGAAGAAAAAGATAATATTATTAAAACTCTAAAAAGACAAAAAATGAACAAAATGGCTAATGATTATCTTGAAAAACTAAAGAAAAGAGCAAAGATACATTACGATACAACAGTAATAAATATTATAATCTCTAAAGTCCCAACCGATAAACCAGCAACTCCTTTCGAGCCGTCTCCTTTACCCGTATTAACTGAAGATGAAGGAAAAAAGATTATTTCTTCTTCCATTCTGGGAGAGATGACAGCTACTGAATTCATTGAAAAGATTGAGAAAATGCCAAGGAGACCACCGCTAAATTCAGTGGAAACATTAGTAAGATTCATTGAAGGTGATCTTATTAATCAGTTACTTGTCAATCAGGCAAGAAGAATGAATCTCCATAAATCCCCAGTAGTTCTAAAAAATTACAATAATACAAAAGATAATCGAATTTCAGGTGAGTACATAAAGAAATATCTCGTACCGAGAGAAGAAATCCCAGAGGTTGAAATAAAAGATTATTATGAAAAACATAAAGAAGATTTTAAGATCGAAGAAAAAAGAACAGCACATATAGTAGTTGTAAGAACAGAAAAAGAAGCAGATGACATATATAGAATCATAAAAAAGGGAGGTGACATTCGGAAAATTGCAAAGGGAAAATCCATACATCATACAAAAAACCGAGAAGGGAAATTAGGACCCATTACAAAAAGTCGATTTCCTGAAGGGTACAGGGAGAAAGCTTTCAGCATGAAAAAAGGAGAGTTAGCTAAACCATTTAAGACAAACGATGGTTATGTTATTATGAAATTAACAACCATTGCCCCCGAATCCTACCAGGATTTTGAAATTGTTAAAAATCGGATAAAAGGAATAATCAAAAATGAAGAAAGGGAATCAATTAAAACTAGGTTAGTTGATACATTAAAAAAAGAAATACCTGTTGTTATTAACGAAGATATACTTATGGTAGCAGGAGAAATGAAAAAAGAAGAGGAGAAAAAATGAAGAGATTCATAATTCTTGTTTTAATTATTTTTACAGTACTCGCATTCTCTGGATGTAAAAAGAAGGCAGTTGAGGGTACGGTTATTGCCCGGGTTAACAGAACTGTATTCACTCTTGAAGAACTCGAAGAACAGATTCCACCATATTTATCAGTTCCTATTGATAAGAAACAAGCATTTGTAGATGAATGGATTAATACCGAACTTGTATATGAAGAGGCAATTAAAAAGGGAATAAATAAAGACGGAAAAGTAGAAAAGAAGTTAGAGCTCTTATTAAAACAGTTTCTTGCAAACGAACTGCTATCACGCCGACTTGAAGGAGAAGGCGATGTCAGTGATTTTGAGGTAAAAGAATATTTTCAGGAACATGAAAGAGACTTTAATTCACAGATAAAAATTGCACACATACTTCTATCAACAGAAAATGAGGCAAGAAAAATACTCGAAAAATTAAAAGCTCGTGAAGATTTTATTACAATTGCGCGTACATTTTCCCAGGATACTATCACGGCTACTAATGGCGGGTTACTTCCACGTTATTTCAAATTTGGTGAAATGTTTGACACACCTGAATTTGAAGAAGCAGCATTTAGCATTAAAAAAATTGGCGGATATAGTGATATTGCAAAAACGGCTTATGGATATCACATTATCAAGCTTATAGATAGAAAACCAACTAAAGAGAAAATTACACTCGAAGACGTCGGAATGCAAATCCAGCAGTATCTTATAACAAATAAGCAAAAAAAGGTTATGGATACCTGGTTGGATAGCTTAAAAACTACAGCTGATATAGAAACTAATTACGACCTTATAAAGTAAGCATGAATTGAATAGATTACACTCACACAAATATGTCCTCCCTTCTGTGTGGGTTTAATCCTTACAATTCAATACGTGCTTTACAACTCTATAACTATAATTATCATATAATAAAATGATATTTAGGAAAAGCAAAATTAGGCTTTTACTCTTCACTTCTTTATTTTTACTTCTTCTTCCCTCTTTACATCTCTTTGCGGTTGAAAATCTTGCTGTAGTTGTAGCTGTGGTTGGTAATGAATTGATAACCGAAGGAGAATTGAATGAACAGTTTCAATTCCTGCTGTTGAGTGGTTTTATAAGACCTGAAGATTCTTTAAAAGTTGATAGTTTAAAACTGGATTTATTAACACAATTAATTAATAGAAGAGTTCTTATCGAATATGCACAGAAAGAAT
>JAGMEZ010000496.1 GCA_023127905.1 Caldifarciminota bacterium | reverse complement strand
ACAGGCGAGGCATCTTGCCTCGCTAAAACTTAACTCTCACTTGCCGAGCACAACGGTGTCGTTGCAGACTTTGATGTTTTGGAGTAGCAGAGTTTACCCCGTTTATTATACGGGGCTTGCTCTGCGCAAGACAAGTCTTGCTACTCCTTTATTTGTTTTTCCTCTCTTATGAAAATGCCTATTTTCCTTAACTTTCCTCTCCCTTCAAGGGAGAGGAAAGAGGTGAGGGTGAATTATGGAGTGCAATGACGGTGTCATTGCAAAAAAGATTGTCATTGCGAGTATTCTACCATATTCACTTCCGAAGCAATCTCAATGTTGGGGACAAGCCCCAACGCTACTTGCCATGATAGTCAATATGAGATTGCCACACCCTTCAAAGACAGCCTCACAATTACGGGATTCACTGAGTATTTACGGAAATACTTACATCAAAATGGAGGTAAAGAAAAAGTGACCGAACCCTCTTGGGTTCGTTACACTTTTTCCACAATGCAAGGTTGGTGATTAGAAGGAGTTATGAAAATCTAACATGAGAAAATATTGCAAATTGCATAATAGATAGAGCGTCGGACTTCGAATCCATTTCTAATCTTTTTCATAACCCTTCATATTTCAATATAATACAATATAATAACTGAACTTAAGCAATTTTTTATTTCACTGTATTTCACTCAATTTCATTCTCTTATTAACACATTTTTAACACAGTATCGTTTCTCTCTCTTATGGACACCTGAATTTTTTATTGCAGAATAAAAGACAGCCCCCGAAAAGGAGGCTGTTTCGTCTCTTTCTTACAGCTTTCTATCTCACAAGGATAATCTTCTTTACAGATGTGAAATTACTGTATTTCAGCTTGGTGAAATAGACTCCTGCTGCAACCTTCATGCTACTGTTATTCAAACCATTCCATGAGAAAAGTCTCTTACCTTTTATTTTTCCATCAAAGATGTCCTTTATTTTTCTCCCTGCAACATCATAAAGTTCAAGTTTTATGTTTTCTTCTTTTTTCGTATTGACCTCTATTGATACTTTTCTTGAAAATGTGGTGGGATAACAGTTAAAGGAAATATTGGATTCTGTGTTCTTTTTAATTTCTTCTTTTTCTTCCTTTCCTGAGCCCCCTGTGTATTCAAAGATAAAAACACCATTATCTGCTGCAAGGTAAACAAGGTCATTCGAGATTCCTATACCAAGAGGAATACTCAATGGAGGACCACAATAGTAACCAACAGAATTTGGAGTAAGCGGAGAAGAAATATCGAATACCTCAACTCCAACAATTTGAAGGGCAACATAAAGGAATGAATCTTTGATTGTCAATTCAAAAGGATACTCCCTAACAGTGAAGAATGAATCAACTAACAATGGGGTAGTAGGATCACTTATATCCACAATATTAATAATATTCTTGTCAAAGTTTGCAACATAGAGATAATTTCCTCTATAGTCTATTCCCCTTGAATAACCTGGTAATGGACAGTATGTCTCAAGAGTAGGATTATATACATCCTTAATATTTATTACCGCAACACCTTCAAGAGGTGCAGAAACGTATGCAAAAGTATCCTTGTGACAGATATATGTGGGAGCATTATTATCCAAATAGCATATTCCCGTTACAAATGGACTCTGAGGATTGGAAACATCTACGATTGTAAAGTAGTGTTCTAATCCACTGGTAACATAGAGATATGGATAATTTAGTTCAAGTCCATAACCATCACATATTAGAGGCAATTCGCTAATCTTTTCAGGATTAGATGGGTTGCTAATATTTAAGAGAAGAATTGAGGTACTATCAGCTATATATGCTATACTGTCTTTAACAACAACACTACTGCTCCTGCATGGAGTATCATAATGAGATATCTCTTTGGGGTTGGATAAATCTGATACATCCAGCACATATATGCCTGCGTAAGAATTTGCTACATATGCAAAATTTCCTTTAACAGCAACATCCATACATTGGTCTGGTATTGGATCGTAATCTATAGTAACTGGTCGTGTGGGATCGGACGCATCAATTGTTCTAAATCCATTATCCCAATATTCGCCAGCATAGATATAGGGGCCTATATTTGTATTTACAACATTTTGTATGTAACCTGATGGCAAAAACTCACCAATAATATAAGGATTTGAGGGATCAACGAAATCTATTACCTTAATACCTTCAGCAGCACCGCTTACATAAGCATAATGAGAAAAATAACTGACATCCAAACCTCCAAAAAAACTTGTATCACAGCCCAGCAGATAGGGATCATAGGGGTCTTTAATGCTTATCAGCCATATGCCGCCTTGACCATAATATGTTGTGTATGAACTCAAAAGAAGAAGAGTATCGCAATACAGAGAGAGGGAATTGGTATGTCCTGAAGGAATATAATAGCCTGTTTCAAACGGATTTGTTGAATCTGATACATCTATTATTCGTAACCCACATTGTGCATTGGCAACATAAGCATATTCGTCTTTCACAAGAACTTCCCCTATTTGGGATGCTGGTAGTGTGTCTTTTGAAAGGATATTTGGTGATTGAGGATCCGAGACATCATAGATTACAAGTTCAGTACTATCTCCGTTAAATTCAGTTGTATATGCAAGCTGGTTTCTGGCGAAAACACCATGCACCCATCTGGCTTCGTAATTACCAACTTCAAAAGGATTTGATGGATCTGATACATTTGCAATTCGCAAACCCTTTTCAGCATCTCCAACAAACATTAGTGTATCCAGAACATATATAGAACGAACATATCCTCCTGGAAATGAAATGTTCCCTATTTGTTCAGGGTTTGTTGTATCGCTTACGTCAAAAATAATAACACCACCGCCAGAACCTAAATATAGGTAATCATTGCTTGTGTGAATTGCAAAAGGATAACCATAGTTCCACATACCGACAAGACCCATATTCAAGGAATCTGCCCTATTAATTGTTTTCATAGAAATATTTTCAGCAGAAATTGATGGTAAAAATGATGTGGACTGTGAAATGATAAATGAAAAATGTAAAAGAGAAATGAAAGAAAGAAAAAAAATATTTCTCATTCTATCTCCTTATTTTATGTGTCTGATATAAACTATCAAAATTCCTATTACTTGTCAAGCAAAAATACTATCTTTTATTTTTTTTGAAAATTATCCTGTTTCAATAATATACTTCAAGGCTTGCCAAAAGTGAATAATACTATTTATTATTGGTTGGCTATTCTTCGTCTTCGTTATCGGGCAGGGTTACGATATATCGCCGAATAGGATCTCCGGTAAATACGACTACGATAAAACCACGTGCCTTTACTTCTTGGGTTGAGAAAATTCTATGTTCTGCGTCGACCCTATAGGTACCTGTCCCGTATATCGCGTTTTCATTATACCAATCATTCTTAGTTTGATAATGCCAGTTGCTAGATTGCGCCCCTTTTGTAACTTTTGTGTATAGCGCCCAGTCTTCATCTGGTGGTTGTCCGTGTACTCCAAAATATACATCACCATAAAAATCAGAACTGGTCTCATCAGCTTTAGCATTATGTACAGGGATTATAATAGCTAAGAGAAAAGCAGCAACAATAAAACCAAATATAATCCCACTATAAGCGATTGTGTTTTTTTTCATTGTAAACTCCTTTCTCACTATGGCAAGCCCTGAAGTAATAATTAAGTTCATTAAAAATGTCAAAGAACAATCTTTATTTTATCAAAAATATATAGGGCAATTTTCGTGCCATACTTGTTGCAATGGAATATAAGTTTATAAATAATGGGAGTTAAATATTTAATAATATTATCATATTCATAGAAAATGAAAAGTTAATTAAAAAATGGGACAAAAATGTCGCACTAAAATAGTCTATTTTCTTAAAGTAAATAAAATAAGAACTTAAGGAAGTGTAAAATGTCGCACTAAAATACAGTATTTTATAAATAAAAAAATATATAAACTTAACTGCGACAAAATTTTCCAATTACTTCATATTAATATTTATGTTAAACAGGGTATAGATTAACAAGGAAAAAATTTGTATATTATTTAGTTATTGTGTTTCAGCAAAAGTTGGATAGATTTTCAATTTTTAATGAGGCCTTCTTATGATATTCTATGTTACTTCTTACCTCACCTTCACTACTTTCCCGACTTTCTTTTTTACTTTCTACTTTCTTCAAATAGCTTTTTTAGAGATAAAAATTGTTCATCAGTAATAATAACGCTGACTCCATTGAGCAATATCAGAAAAAGTTCATTATCAGAATCTAGGAAAATCTGGGGTGAAACTGAACGCTGAACTTTGAATTATTTGTGGTCAAACATTATTGTGTCATTGTGAGCCCTGAAACGAAATTGAGCCTGTCCTGAGCCCTTCGTTTTTGTGTTTCGGGAAAAAATTTCCCGAAACCGCATCTTCCTTTTTCTCTTACGACAAATAATAATCAATAACAATGAATACACAATTATTCTTGCACAGTGCTATCCTTTATCCTTTTACTTTATCCTTTTACTTTATCCTTTTACTTTATCCTTTTACTTTATCCTTTTACTTTATCCTTTTACTTTATCCTTATCCTTTTCCCCGTTTCTCCGATACACCGTTTCACCGTTTCACAATCATTATGCCTTCTATTTTCCGTCCTCTGTCTTCTGATAAACTCCAGCGAAGGAAAGCAATCTCAGATAAAGAATGGTGTTTATTCCTAATTCTTCCTCTCGTATGGAAGAGTTTTTATACCTTGGTTTTCCTCTCCCTCAACGGGAGAGGACTAAGCCTGCCCTGAGTGAAATCGAAGGGGAGAGGGTGAATAATTGTTCATAATTTCTCTTAGAAGGGAGAGGAAAGAGGTGAGGGTGAATTATGGAGTGCAATGACGGTGTCATTGCAGACTTTTTTGTTTTGGAGTAGCAGAGCTTGCTCTGCGTTTGATGTTTCTGGAGGTAGTCGCAGGCTCTTGTCCTGAGCCCTTCGACAGGCTCAGGGTAAACTCCAGCGAAGGAAAGCAATC
>JAGMEZ010000495.1 GCA_023127905.1 Caldifarciminota bacterium | reverse complement strand
GGCATTTTTAATTTGCAAAAAACCTGACATTTTCTATTTGCCTTGACATAGTTAGATTTAAGTCTTGACATTCTTCGTTATTTGTATTATTCTTACTTAATGTTTGCGGAAAATTTGGCAAATGCCAACCTTTTGGTTCGTAGGGTAATGGTATATTTTGGTTTTCAACAAGTGGTTAAAAGGTTTATTTATGATTAAAGGTCAAAGGAGGCATAGATCTATTTAATCATAGTTTTCTGTCTTCTTATGATGTCCCAGCAGGACAGTACAGAGATACTCCTTGGAACGGTATATTTTGACTCAGCCGGCAAGGTGCTGACTCCAGAATCAGAAATCATTCTTAAAAGGATAGCCAATAAGTTGCTTACTGAGCCCAATCTAATGATTGACATTTGTGGCTACATACACAATGCCGGCTCGCTTTCTGCAAATACTGTCCTTTCTCAGAAAATGGCAGATCAGGTAAAGGACTATTTAACAATCAACTTGGGACTATCAGGCGACAGAATCCAGACCTTGGGATTGGGTGGGAAAGGCCGGATTGCTTCGAATAAAACTGCAGAAATCAGAGCAGAAAATCGTAGCGTAGAAATCGTGATACGCCAACCCGATGCCGTGCTGACATGGTTTGAAAATGACGTTAAGGTACAGCCACCTGCCTTAAGACCCGGCTGGCTCGATCCAGTTCCGGACTATTATCTTTATCGTGGTTATAAAGTTACGACTGGCAAGAAATCGCGTGCGCATATCCTCTATCCAAACGAGGGCACGCTGAAGATGGACGAGGATGCCATGGTTGTTATCCGTGGTTTGAGCCTGAAGCGAAAAGAAAAACCACTTGTGAAAAATATTGAGTTACAGGATGGCAGTTTAAGGACGATGTTAAAGGATGAGACCAGACAGGATGATTCTATTACGAGCGTACCGGCTGCTGTGGGTGAACTGAATTCTCAGGGCAGCAAGACACTTGTAGACGAAAAACTGGAGGGTCTTATAGTTGCTTATCAGGGTGCTTATCAGGGCGATATCGGGGCCTCGGCTGCAAGTGAAAAAACCGTGATAGACAAAGACGATAGTGTGGTCGTTAAGCAAAGTATTAACGCTGGCAGACCGGCTGGATTCGGACTCGGGGTTATCGTCGGTAAGCCAACGGGAATAAGCCTCAAAAGCTGGATATCCAGAAAACACACAATCGACTTCAAAATCGGCTGGTCTTTTCCTGAAAAGAAAATCCATGTTGTAGGTGATTATCTCTCTTATTTCCCAGAGTGGATAAAGAAACGCAGCTGGTATCCATATGTGGGAATTGGCGGTCGGTTAAAGATGAAACAAGAGCAGGAAGATTGGCAGTTCAATCTCGGAATCAGATTAGGTATCGGTATTGAGTATATTTATCGGCAATTCGGACTCTTTGGTGAACTTTATCCAGTGATGGATCTGGTTCCCGAAACCAACTTTGATATAGAAGGCGGAATCGGAGTCCGCTACTATTTCAAAAACTGAGATCAGTATGTTGATCGAGATTATTTCGGAAAGAACATTATTAAGTAATTATCTGTGTCCAATTTGGGATCAGTACAGGATATGACGATGAGCTTAGGACACGGTTTTTCTACGGGGGCAAATTGAATGTTT
>JAGMEZ010000494.1 GCA_023127905.1 Caldifarciminota bacterium | reverse complement strand
TTAACCTTTGTCCAGGGGCATCGAGTGAGAATCTGTATATCGTCGTCAGACTATCCTCGCTTTGATATTAACCTTAACAATGGAGACAGTCTTTACGTACCTGGAGATACCTTAATTGCCTTGAATCGTATCTATCATGATGCTAATCATCTATCTGCATTGATTCTGCCCGTGGTAAATCTAACAGGAGTAGAAGAGAACGTAAAGCATTTCGATAAAGAGCGACTAAATATAGAATTGACAGTATTTCCTAATCCCTTTGGAAGTGTAACTAATATTACTTACAATGTTCTTCAGGCAACTGAGATTGAATTATCAATTTACAACATCTGTGGTCAAAAAGTGAAAATGCTTGATAAGGGTTTACGGAAAAAAGGAAGCTATATAATAAATTGGAATGCAGAAAAGTTTTCTTCTGGAATGTATTTTTGTCAACTAAAAACAGGAGATAAGCTTTCACAAACCAAGAAAATACTACTCTTGAGGTAGGGGCAGGTTTTACCTGTGAGTATAAGGTCGCAACCAGAGGTTGCTCCTATTTTTGAGGTAGTTCGAGCGTATGATGTTAAGCAAAAAATTGTTTTTTAAGGTTTCGCGTCTTGTTGTTTTTCTATTGATTCTTTTAATTTCTGGCATTTTTGCACAGGAAACCGATTTAGGACTCATTAATGAAAATATGCTTCACCCCCTCGACTCATTTACAGGATATACGTTTAACAAGGGAGAATGGGCATATAACCAAGCGATTACACCTTGTCCAAGTTGGGCATGTTGGGGAATAACAGATTGGTTGACAACTGAGTTTGACTTTGAATGCTGGCTTGGAGGAGTTCCGGGTTTCAATTTTAGATTTGCTCTTTCGAAGCAGCATGGAATTCACCCTGCCCTTGCGTATGAAACGATGTTCCAGTACATTTTCAAAGAGATTAATCTGTTAGAAGGGTATGATTCCCTTCGAGTTGTACGAAAAGGTAGTAGTTGGTATAACCGTATCAATGCTTCATGGCGTCTTTCAGAACAGATACGTCTGCATCTCTCATTAGGTAGCACCTATGCTAAATCCATACTGATTGAGAATTATAATCGTCCTGAATATTCAGGGAAATACTATAAAGAATTATTAAGTCCAGATTTATCTTTGGGGTTTGATTGGAGAATCGCTAAATGGCTTTCGTTTCATTCCGCTGGTTCCTATGGCACTACATTTATTTATTTAGACAATGTTCCAAGAAAATATCAGTTTACCTATGGGTTTCGAATAGCCCCTTTTCTCAAAAGTCAATGGTCAATCCTCGGAAATTTTAGGGTTGAACTTTCTTCAATCTTTTTCTATTTTCCCGAAGCTAAGGAGACTGTGTCAATGCCCATACCAATATTTCCTTATTTTTACTGGCAATGGGGTGGATAAGAGGTTAAGATGTTAAACAGAAATATATTTTCAAAGGTTGCGTGTCTCAGTATTTTTCGTGTATTAGGAGCTTCTTTTAGTGCTTCTGTTCTTATATGTACATCTGCTTTTGCATGGCAACTTACACCCAG
>JAGMEZ010000493.1 GCA_023127905.1 Caldifarciminota bacterium | reverse complement strand
TCCAGTGGCTTAATAAGAAATTCTTCGATCGCTTTGGCAGTAAAACGCAATTTATCAGGAGCATGCTTAATATCTCCCTTTTTTAGAAAGGTTTTCCAAAGAGTCTGGCGGTCAGATTTTTCATCGTAAATCTCTTCAGCAAATAATGGCTTTCGCTGTGGCAAAGAAGTTTTGCGATGTTTAAAGGTTCTTTTTAACGATTCAACAAGTCTTAAACCATCAAAATCAAACTGACGCATTATGATCCAAATATCATAGAAGTCTTTCATCCGGCTATTAAGAAGTCCCAGCTTGATCATGGCTTCAAATTTTTCACTAACCATACTTTCTACCGGGTATCCTTTAAGATGGGGCTTAGGAAGATTTAAAATAACCGGATAATCAATGGTTTTAGGTTTTGGATAAATGACATCGCCAAAACCCATATCAATCTGCATCGCGATACGTGAGCGTTCTAAAAATCCTCTAAATTTCACACGTACGCCTTCGTAATAAACATCCTCTTTTATCTTCTGTCCCTTCACCGTCTCGGAATCAAAAACAAGCCCATCTGGAGTTACCGCAACCTTACATACATCCCTTATTACTTTCTCAATAGTTGCTATCTGATTGTCATAACGTGCCGATAAATCTATATCAAGGGTCGTTCGTCTTTCAGGCACCTGCCACACTGTAAACATAAGAGCACCTTTCAAAATAAACTTATCCGCATATTTAGAACGGCTAAACCTATAAAGAAATCTTTCCATCCCATAATATTGCAAAACCTCCGCAAATGGACGGTTCGTTTCTTTCGCTTTATTTTGAAGTTGAGCTCGCACAGAAGCTTCTATATTCTTAATATTCTTTTTCATATCATCGCTTCCAGTATTGGTTTTATTATACTATCGACTCGGCAAATCTTGGCGTATTTCATGATCTCTTTTGGCTTTATGCCTTTTTCTGTAACAGCAACCTTGAGGGCATTTCTCGCAACATTTACACCTATTTTATTGCGGAATTTAAAGCAGTCGGCAATCGTCTTAGCAAGGCTATAAACTTTGATTTCATGTCCTTCGATTTCATGTTTTTCAATCCCTGCTTCCCATGATTTAAGTGCGAAACGGTAAAATTTTACCGGGGGATACTTAATTCTATTAGCATGTGTACGTTGCGGAATAGCTATATCCACATACCTCGGGATTTCGCTTGTCGCTTCATAAAAAGAAAGGGCAGAAAGAAGACAAACAATACCCTTAGGTGTCTGAAGTGATGCAATAACAAGATCGGGATGAGAACCCGGAGTATAATCAGTTACCCGATAAAGGCCCCGGGCAATCTTTTCAACCTTTTTCTTTTTTTCAAGAGCGCTAAGCGAATCAGGATGAAAGCCAGCCTTTAGAATAGTGGAAAATCGAACTATCCCGCCATTCCTCTGAAAAAAACTCATAAGTTCCTGTGTTCGTGTTCGCATTTAACCTCCGTATAATTTCTTACTACTTGTCAACAAGTATACATAATTTATACGATTATGTCAAATGATATTTTATGTCAAACATATGTTAGGATGAAATAATCATCCATAGAATCACGTCAGGTTATAGAGACGTAGAGGGAATCCTACCGTATGTGTCATATCCTGAGATGGTTTGAATAACTACATTCTTGAATCTATTCTCACAGTTTTCAGTTTTTGGAATAAGAACCCTGATATAGTTCCCAGAGAATCCAACCATCATTTTTGTTAATTTATCCCTTTTTGTTTCTACGAGAACACTTAGATGTTTTCCAATATAATTCTTTCTGAAATTAATGGACTTTTCAAGACCAAGCTCCCGTAATAAAGCACTACGTCTTTTCTTCTCTGATTCATTCACAATATCTGGCATTATTGCTGCAAGGGTTCGTCTCATCGGGGAATATCGAAATACATGGAGATATGTGAAAGGAAATTCCTTTATAAACATGTATGTATGTTTGAATTCTTCAGTTCGCTCAGAGGGAAAACCAGTAATAATGTCAGCGCCAATACCACAATCATTAATATATTTCGTTATTTTATTCAGTTTGTGAGCAATGTCAGAAGGGCTATATTTTCGTCCCATCGCCCTTAACACTTTTTTATCACCGCTCTGGAGCGATATATGAAAATGGTGGCATATTTTCTGAGATTCAGAAACTATATCGATGAGTTCATCGGTAATTTCCTCCGGGTTGAGAGAACCAAGCCTTATTCTTTCTAACCCCTCAATACTTTCTATCTGTTTAAGAAGTTTGGCAAGAGCTTTTCCCTGGTCTTTATACCTTCCGATGTGAACACCTGTTAGTGTAATTTCCATAAATTTGTTTTTTACAAGAGTTTCAATCTCTCTTATGATTTCTTTTGAGGGTCTTGAATACTCTCTTCCACGTAAATATGGGACAATACAATATGAACAGAACCTGTTACATCCTGTCTGGACTTTTACAAAGGCTCTTGTATGATTATCAAATTTACTAATTTTCTTTTTTGTAGAAGAAAAAAAATTTTCAAAAAAGGAACTTTTACTTGAATTTGACACATAAATATCTGCTTCCTTCAAATTGTTTTGTATCTCTTTCGGGTAACATCCTGTAACAATAATTTTTGCATTCTTTGATTTTCTTCTTGCTCTTCTAATAATATTTCTTGATTGCTGAGCGGCATTCATAGTCACTGAACAGGTGTTGATGACATATATATCAGCAATTTCATCATTAAAATCGGTAATTTTATATGATGAAGCTTCTGCCATTTCCTTAAGAAGTTGGGTATCGTACTGGTTTAATTTGCATCCGAGCGTTTCAAATGAAATTTTCATATTTTTATTTTGTTTTTCTTATTTTTGCACAAGATTATCTGGACAATAAACTTAAATTAACTATATTATAAAACAACGTTTCAGTCAAGATTTTTCTCAAAACCAAAGGAGTACTGTTTCGTGATATTTATGAATATGTGTTGCTTTAATAAAAAAACAGCAGGATAATATTATCCTGCTGTTTTTAATACCTGTTCAGTAATTAGAAAAATTAAGGTTCCATACGATGCTTAGGATGTTCTGGAGGGTTATGTCCACCCCTTTTGTGTCTATGTTCTTTCATAGCCTGTCGTTCTCTTTTAAATTCCTCGAATTTTTCAAGTTGTTCTGAAGTGAGGGTTTTCTTTATTGAAATCAATTGTTTAATTTGCAAGACACGTGCTTCTGTTTTCTTTTTCATTATATCATTTATAAGAGAAACTGCTTTTCCCTCATTGGGTTTGTCTTCATCAAGCGCAACTTTCAAATCTATCTCTTTCAATTCAATGTCTGCACGGATCTTTATCATTTTCTTTTTTGTGTTGATAGTAAGTTCTTTTATTTCTTTAACTTGTTCATCGCTCAATCCAATCTCTTTAGCAAGCTTTTTATTTTTTATAAGCGCTTGAAATTCGCAGAAAGATGGTACTGCAAAGGCGAATATAAGGAGTGCTGAAACCAATGCGATTGTTATTTTTTTCATTTTTTCACCTCCTTCAAGTTACTTTTTAGATTTTCTATTCGAATATTTAGATGTAAAATAAATGAGAAGGTTTAAATATATTTATAGGTTATGATATACTGATAGAAATTAAATGGGAATTTCCAAATCTCAATATACAAATCACAAACAATACCAAAATTACAATACCAATATATACAAAATCTTATTGAATGTTTTATTGAAACCCAAAAAAGCCCCGATTATCGGGGCTTTTTTTACATTACCTTCTTAATCTCTTTAATTAATTTATCTTTATTGGATTTAGAGATTTCTCTTCCCTTAATTTCAATTCCGTCCGTATTTCTTGCAATTTTTCGCAGTTCTGTAACAGATAATTCTTCAAGGATTTTTATATCTGTTTTTTCTCCCTTTGTGGAAGCTGGTTTTGTTGTTGCATGAACTATGGAATAGATTTCAATGTGTGGTCTTGGAATTACATGGACTGATATTAATTCCCCTATTTGTGCAGAACGATTTGCAGCTGTTTCAACTGCTGCTTTCACCGCAGCAACTTCCCCAATAATTTTTACACAGACATATCCTCCAGTTGATAGTTCGTATCCTAAAAGATGAACTTCTGCAGTTTTTGTCATTGCATCTGCTGATTCAATCGCAGCTGTGAGACCCTTTGTTTCGATCATTCCGAGAGAATATTCCATATTGTTTTACTCCAAAAACTTACCTTTATTTGGTAGAATTTCTTCAACCTCTTGGTGTGGTCTTGGAATTACATGGACTGAAACGAGTTCACCGACTCTTCCTGCCGCTGCTGCACCTGCATCAGTTGCTGCCTTTACAGCTCCAACGTCACCTCTGACGAAAACAGTGACATAACCACCACCTATTTTTTCTTTTCCTATAAGATGGACTCTTGCTGCTTTAACCATTGCATCTGCAGCTTCTATTGAGCCGATAAGACCTCTTGTTTCTATCATTCCAAGTGCTATTCCAATTTTTTCAGCCATAAAACCCCCTTCTAAAGGTTTTTGTTTTTTTTCGTTTTACACAAATACAGAACTTTTGTCAACTATTATTTTGAAAATTTCTATCCATTATCGAATGTTTAAACTCTAATTTAAATAATAAATGTCTTGATTTTTTTAAATAATGTGGTAAAATTATTAAAATGAAAGATATAATTTATTGTATTTCGGATGCTCATCTCGGGGCAGATGATAAAATTAAAGAGAAAAGAAAGGAAAAGTATCTTTTATCCTTTCTTGAAAAGGTAAAACAGGAAAAGGCTGATCTTATAATTGGTGGTGATTTATTTGACTTCTATTTCGAATATAATTCTGTTATTCCAAGGCTATATTTTGATGTTTTAGCAAAACTTAAGGAAATAATAAAGGCAGGTGTAAGTGTATGGTTTATTGCAGGAAATCATGATTTCTGGGTTGGTCCTTTTTTTGAAAAAGAAATTGGAGTGAGAGTTTATAAAAAATCGATGAAGTTTAAATGCTTTAGTAAGAGAATATATTTTGCACATGGTGATGGACTTGGACGATTTGACCTTGGACACCTGCTTTTACAGCTTCTTTTAAGGCAGCCAATAAATATTTTCCTTTTTTCTCTTCTACATCCTAACTGTGCATATGCTCTTGGGAGATGGGTCTCAAAGATGAGCAGACAGAAATCTTCGAAAAATAAATTTTCATTGGAAGGACATCCATTGAAGAGTTTTGCAGAGAATATGTGGGAGATTGGGTATGATGCGGTGATACTTGGACATATTCATTATCCACATATTGAGGAGAAAGATGGAAAAATATTTGCAATTATTGGTGATTGGATAGATAATTTTTCCTATATTCGAATATCAAAAAACGGGATTTCACTTCATTACTTTAAGAATAAAACAATAGAACAAAGGAAGTAATCAATTAAAGTCTTTGGTCTTATGTCTGGGTTTTACTATTTCCCTTTTGGTAATTCAGTACCTATAGGTGCACGAAGGAATTTTTTAACAGAGATATGACTGCCAATATATCCAAGTAAAGTTCCAAAAACTACTACAATTATAAATAATTCTCTTGTTACTTGTATAAAATCACCAAGCCTTGCAGCAAAAATATTATAAATACCAAAAAGAAGCCCCGATGCAAAACCACCTGCCAAAATACCCTCAATTACCCCTTCTACAAGGAATGGGCTGATGATAAATCTATGGGTAGCACCCACGAGTTCCATTATTTCAATCTGTTTACGCCGAGCAAAAACTGTTAATTTAATAGTATTTGCTACAACAAAAATAGAGGAAAAACTGATTATTACACCAAGAATTAAATCAATACCTACCAATACTTTTACGACTCTATCAAGGATTTTTACCCATTCTTCGCCATATTTTATTTCTTCTACACCTGGCATTGCATCAACCTTACGGGAGATACTTTCGAGATTTTTAGGATCCTTGAAACTCTCGTATAATTTAATGTCAAATGATGCTGGCAATGGGTTTGTCTCCAATGCTTCAAGAAGGTCTGAATCTTCCCCAAGGTCCTCTCTAAATTTTTCAAAAGCTTCGCTTTTTGATACAAAAATAACCTCTTGAACCCCCATTAGTGATGAAATATCTCTTTTTAATGATTCAATTTCGTTATCTGAAAGTTCATCTTCTAAAAAGGCACTAATTCCAACCTTCTCTTCTGCTTTTTGAATTAGAAGGAATAGGTTAACTGTTGAAATAAGAAAGAGACCAAATATGAAAAGAGAAAAGAACATAACACCGAAAGTAACGAGTGCCATCAATTTATTTTTAGAAAGTCCTCTGAATGCTTCTCTGAGAATAAACATAATAATTTATTTTTTTATAAATTATCGAGAAATATTTCTTCTTTCAGGTTGTCTTTTGTATCTTCGATTACCTCACCCATCTTCACTACAATTTTTCTAAACGGGCTTTTTTTTACAAGGTGGATTTCATGAGTAGCCATTATGACAGCAGTACCTGAGGCATTTATATCTTTAAGCAGTTCAAGAATCTGTTTTGTACTTTCGGGGTCAACGTTTCCTGTGGGCTCGTCCGCAAGTAGAATAAATGGTTCTCTGACCAATGCTCTAGCAATTGAAACCCGCTGCTGTTCACCTCCAGACAGCTGATATGGGAATGAATCCCTTTTGTGACTCAGATGAACGTCTGCAATTGTTTTCAAAACCTTCTCTTTTATCTGTTTTCTTGGTGTTGCTGTTACCTGTAGGGCGAATGAGACATTGTCAAATAGATCCCTATCCTGAAGTAGTTTAAAATCCTGAAAGATGACACCAATTTTTCTTCGAAGGAAAGGAATTTCTTTGGATTTTATACTTGAAGAGTGATACCCTGCAACTATTACTTCCCCTTTTGTTGGAAAAATATCCATGTACATAAGCCTTAAAAGGGTTGTCTTTCCACATCCAGAAGGACCAGTTACAAAGATGAATTCGCCCTTCTCAATCTTTAGGTTTATGTTTTTTAATGCATACCACTCTTTATGAAAAACTACATCAGTATCGTATATCTGTATCATAGTATACTTTTATTTTGGTTTACATTATACTAAATCTTTCGTTTTGTCAATAGAAAAATCAGGTTACCTAACACACTTTTAAAATTAAAAAGCAAAATTAACAAAAAATAAGACCTCTTATTCTTTTATCCCGAATAAATCGAAGATAAATGCATATTCAAAAGCGATGTCCTTAAGGTAGTCATATCGTCCAGAAGCACCCAAATGTCCTGCACCCATTTCTGTTTTTAGCAGTAGAATGTTTTTATCTGTTTTTAGACTTCTTAATTTAGCTGTCCATTTAGCTGCTTCCCAATACATTACACGCGTATCATTCAGACTTGCAGTAATCAGTAAATTGGGATACTCTTTGTGTTCAACGTTGTCATATGGAGAATATGACTTTATATAGTTATAATATTCCTTATCGTTAGGATTACCCCACTCTTCATATTCGAGAACGGTTAGTGGTAAAGAGGGGTCAAGCATGGTGTTGAGAACATCAACAAAGGGGACATCAGCAATGGCAGCTTTGAAAAGGTCTGGTCTCATATTTACTACTGCACCAACGAGTAATCCTCCAGCACTTCCTCCAAAAACGACCAGATTATTATGTGACGTATAATTTTCAGCAACTAAATGTTCTGCACAGGTAATAAAATCAGTGAAGGTATTCATTTTACACAACAACTTTCCCTGTTCATACCAGTATCGACCCATTTCACCCCCACCACGGACATGGCTAATTCCATATATAAAACCACGATCCAGGAGGCTCAACCGGATCGAGGAAAAGTATGGATCATAACTACTTCCATATGCACCATAGCCAAATAATATCAGAGGATTACACCCATCCTTAACAATTCCCTTTTTATAAACTAACGATATTGGGATCATGGTTCCATCCTTAGCTTTAGTGAAAATTCTCTCTGATTGGTAATTGGATGGATCGTATCCACCAAGTACTTCGTACTGCTTTTTCAGTTCACGAATCCTGTTGTCCATATTGTAATCGAAGACAGATCTTGGTGTAATAAAGGATGTGTAATTAAAACGAAGAATATTGGTGTTAAAATTTGGATTTCGTTCTTTCCAGTAAGTATAAACAGGTTCGGGAAAATCTACATAGTGAATTTCATTAGTGTTAAGATTCATTATTCTAATCTTTTGTAGACCATTTTCCCTTTCATAAACCACAAGATGGTTTTTAAAAACTTCGAAACCATCTATTTTTATTGAATCTCTGTGGGGTATAACACACTTCCAATTTTCCTTAGAATGATTTGCTACAGGGGTTTCCATTAACTTAAAATTATTTGCCATCTCATTTGTAATAATGAAGAATATATCTCTATAAGATTCAACGTAATATTCAACTTCATGTTTTCGTGGATGAATGAGTTCGAAATCCCCTGTTGGGTTATCAGCCTGTAAGTAATAGAACTCAGATGTAGTATGGCTTCCCATTTCCATTAATAAATACTTTCTATTTTTTGAAATTACTATATAAAGGAAAAAAGCATTATCCTTTTCATGGTAAATAAGTTTATCCTCATCAGGATGCGTTTCTATTATATGTCTGTAAAGCTTATAGGGACGTTTTGTATCATCAAGTATGGTATAGAAAATGGTCTTGTTGTCATTAGCCCACTCAACAGTATAACCTGTATTCGGGATTTGCTCAGTGCATAATTCATCCTTATTTAAATCCTTAATATAGAGTGTATATATTTCTGAACCTGTTGTATCTACAGAATAAACAAGGAATTTATGATCCGGACTGATTTCATAAAGACCTATCTCAAAATATGAATGTCCAATCGAAAGTTCGTTCTGATCGAGTAAAATCTCTTCTTGTGCATCAAGGCTTTCTTTTTTTCTACAGTAAATTGGATACTGTTTTCCTTCTTTAGTACGTGAATAGTAGTAATAATTATCTAATCTGTATGGAACAGAAAGGTCGGTCTCTTTAATTCTTCCAAGAAGTTCTCTGTACAATTTTTCCTGAAATTCTTCAGTATGCTTCATCATGGCTTCAGTATATTTATTCTCTGCCTTCAAATAATCAATTACCTTTGAACTTAGCCTGTTTCTTAACCAGTAATAGTTATCTAAGCGAACATCCCCATGCAGGGAATCTGCTTTAGGTATTATTTCAACAACGGGAGGGGATAGATTTTGATTGTATTTAGAGGGGATATGAGAGACCCGTGTGTGAAATCTGCAACCGGAAATACAAATAATAATTAATAAAAAAATAGATATTAATAAAACATAATATCTTTTAATCAACGACATTTCCTACCTCCTTAATTATGAAATATTTTCTTGAATTTCCACTGAACACCAACTTCATAAATTTCTCCAGGGGAGAATTTAAGATTCCAGAAGGGGAGAAATGAAAGGCATTGGTTAGTTGTATCAAATCCCTTCTCTGATTGGGAAATAGTCTGTAGAGGAAAATAGAAAAGGTTGCAGTTTTTTGAAAGTAATAATTCAAAGTGTTGATTGAATTTTTCATCTATAGCAACTATTGCATCGACGTCTTCAATAAATAGCTTTTTTGATATATCAATAGATTTTTCTTTAATTTCCACCCTCCCATTACCTGATAATAAAAATCCGAAGAAAAGATTAAACTCAATTCCAAATCGTATATTTATAGGTTGTCTCCCTGTATTTGTGATAATATAGTTGCATTTAATATTACCTTCATTAAATGAATATAATTTAGTAAGATATATTGTTGATATTAAACTATTACTTTCATATATTCCACCATTTCTTGTTAGTACAATTGTATCATCAACTTGTTCAACTTGATATTCATTGTTAACAAAATCTCCCATTTCTTGAAAGTCACATTGTTCATAATCATCAAGTGTTGCCTGCTTGCTGAAGAAATGGTCAATAAAACTGTTTCTCTCGTACCAATCATAGAAGAGTTCAATTGGAGCGCTATAATTTTTTCCTATAGTGTGAATACTCGGTACACCTTCATGGTTATTATATATTGAAGATTCATCAATAATTGATGTTTTCGAGACATTATCTATAATCTTTTGATGATATGATTCAAATCTTCTCATAAGAGTGTTTTGATAATTATTACCTGATTTAAAAAGAATATGTTGTATGAGTTGACCGCCTAATGATGGTTTCAATATAGATGAAAATAATTTTGAATGAATCCAGATTTCATCTTTACCATCATAGTCAAAATCGAGAATATCATTCTCTTTCTTTTCCATTCCATCACTAAGAATTTTGAGTGTTTTAGAAAGTTGTTTCCATGTTGCATGCCTGAGGTGGGGAAGATAAAGTCCGCCAAAAACACCGTGCCAGTATGCATCGTTGCACTGGGAAGATAGAAGCATTTTCTCTGCTTTTTTATTTTTTTGTTTTTTAACAAGGGAACTCATGAGTAACATGAATTTGTGCATTCTATTTGATTCAGAATATTTTGTAAAGAAGTTTTTCCAGTGTCCACCCCTGATAAAGGGGGAATCTCCTGTTTTCTTCTTTAATGATTCGATTTCAATTATTTTTCTTGCTGGTAGTGCCCATTCCTCCATCTCCATATACGATGCGTTAGAAAGATATACTATTCCTTTTGGTGGATAGTCTTTAATAATTTCTGAAAATGTTGAAAATTGGAGAATTTTATTATCATTAAGTTTTCCCATAGTTTGGATAAATTGATCAAGCCAGCCATCTTTATATACCCATTTATTAGTACCTGGCCATTCACCAAATTTTTCGCCATCGTCAATATAGATTACCATCTGGTGCCCTTCTTCATCAAGTTTTTTGATATATTCCTCGATTTCTTTGGGTTGTCTGAAAGGTATAAGATACCGCAATTTTGTATCAATGGGGAAGATGGAAATTCTTTGCTCGTTAAATTCACTGATGTAGTAAGAATGGAGTTGAGAGTAATCGAAACCACTGACAGTAAAATGCCTGTCGTCAACAACAACATATTTGATTCCAGACCGCGCAATATCTTCCAAAAGATCAGGTTCCCAGACCCTTTCTGTAAGCCATATACCAGATGGTTTAAATCCAAATTGATTCTTTATATACTGAGTGAGGAGAGAAATTTGTTTTCTTCTATCCCTTTTTGGGATGGATGAAAGTACAGGTTCATAGTAACCACCGGAAAGTATCTCTGCCTGACCACTTTGAACACATTTTTTAATAAGTTCAAGATAGTAAGGATTATTTTTTTCAAACCATTCAATTAGCACACCACTTATGTGTATAACAAACTTAAAAAAGGGAAAATTTCTCACCTTTTCAAGAAACGGTATGTAACATTTCTCTGTTGCTCTTTTTATAACCCAGTCGAGATTACCAAGAGGTTGATGATTATGGATACCAAATATAAATCTAATCATGTTTTTTTCTTAGCTTTATTGTTTGTTTCCTTTGTGCTTTCCTGTAACCTAACATAAGGTACGCTCACATCTACGTGGACTTAAGCATGGATGAAAATTTAATTGTTTTATTGCTAATGTGAAGTATTCTCAATAGGGATAGAAATAAATCATCTCCAACAATTTTTATTATATCGTTTCTTTTTCCTTGATTTTTTATTGATTTATAGAAATGAATCTGAGCTTCTCGTGAATCAAATCCAATGCCGTTGCATTCAAGATTATTATATTTACTAATAATGGATTTTAAGTATTCTGCTTGCGGGTTTTTTATGAAATTAATAATTAATTTAGTAAAATACTTAGATAATCTTTTGAGAATTTTCTTTTCATCAAGTTGAATATTTAATTTATGTGCTTCATTTTTTACAAAAACAATTTCATTAATTGAATTCTCATCTTCATCAAGCATCAATGATACATCCCTAAGTTTTGAATTCAGACTATAGCGTGCTGCAATTAGAAATCCATCAGGAAGGTTTCCTCCAATTTTAGAAATGTATTCCATTACCCCCTTATTCTCCTCGTATACTGTATTATAGGCATCTTTGAACCTTTCAATGATATCCTCCGAAAGGAGTTTCAATATCTCCTCCTTTACATCAGGTAATAGTGCTTCGAGGGTAAAATATTCATCTCCAAAATTATGGTCGAGTAACCTTGTTACCTCTGTCAAATTTGGTTCTGTAAACCTTTTTGAAATTTCCTCTTTAATATCTTCAAAGAAAGTGTCGTATTCTTTGATTGAAAAACGAAAATCAATACCAGCAATTCTAAGAGCAACCATAGCAAATTCCTTTTGCTCTTTTGTTATTAATGACTTAACAATAGAATGGGATGAAATCATGGACATATCACCCATGGATGATTCATTTTTATCAAGTTCAGTTACAGCGAAGGAAAAAAGATCATTTCGAGGGTTATCTATTAACTGAAAAGCGCCATAATGGCAAATTGTCTTTTTATGATTGAGTATCAATGGTTTAACATATTTTTTGTAAATAACTGCACCATTTTCTTCTTCATTTTTATTACTTTTTGCAAATTCTAACATTCCAAGAAATTCATCTTCCAAATTTCTATCAATAAAATCTTGTGCAAGTTCGATTGCTCTTCCTGCATACTTTAGAATTTGCACGCTTTCTAATCCTGATATATCAGAAAAGAACCAACCACAGCTTGTTAACATAAAAAGCCCATTCCTCTGCATTTCCATAAGTTTCAAGATCTTTACTGTATTGGTGTCATCTTTTATAATTGAATTATTGTCAATAAAATCACTGATAGTATTTTCTGATCTTTGTATTAAAACATCTACATAATTATCGCGCGCTTTCCAAACATCATGAATATATTTCCTTCCTTCGTTCTCAAATATTTCATCAAGGATGCATTTTAACCAATCGGTCGCTTCCCGGAGTGGCTTCCTCCATTTCTGATTCCATTCTGGTTTTCCTCCAGTTGAACAGCCACAGTCATTACGCCATCTGTCTATACCGTGAATACAACTCCAGGACGTATTCTCAACAATCTCAGCCTCATATTCTGGTTCTTTCATAGAAAGATACTCATTAAGAGTAATAATTTCTATATCCGTACGTGCTACAATTGAATTAAGAACATACGCAAGTGCCATCTCTCCAAATCTGTGATGATGCCCGTATATTTCACCATCTGTTGCAATTACAAGGACGTTGTTTTTGGTTTTGTTGAATATATTATCTATGTCTTTATAGAAACTATCACCGCTGTGAAGCAAACCTTCAAAGGATATTTTGTGAGAAATAGAATTATCGTATGAGACAATTTTTATTGATTTTCCATTATTTAATCGAACAAGATAAATTTCTGAAGTTTTCTCTATATCCTTTTTTGTATATTCCCCTTTTATCTTTCTTATTATTCTGATCTGGTGAGGAGCTAAGATTGTAAATTCTATGCCGCATTCGGCGAGAACCTCGAGTGTCTCGCTTGAAACAGCAGTTTCTGGAAGCCACATCCCTTTTGGTTTTTTCCCGAATCTGTATTTAAAATCTTTTATACCCCAGAGTACCTCTGTTCTCATATCTCTTCTTGTTGAAAGAGGCATTATGATATGGTTATATACCTGTGAGATTGCATTTTCCTTTTCAGAATTCAATATCCTTGAATACGTTTCTGTTTCATTCTTCTCCATCCATGAAAGGAGAGTTGGGCCAAAGTTGAAATTAATCTTTTGAAAATTGTTAACTACATCAAGTAGATTCTTTTCTTCGTCAAGCACAATAGCATCAAGATTTGGACTGTAACATTCTTCTACTATTCTTTTGTTCCAGTTATGATAGGGAAAAGCAGATTGCTCTTTTCCTACTTCTTCTGTCCATGGGTTCTCTCGAGGTGGTTGGTAAAAATGTCCGTGGATAATAAGGTATTTCTTCATAACACAATTTACAATAGACAAATTCCAAACAATATACAATTACAAAATCGCAATAAAGATTCTTTGGTTTTTGGTAATTGTCTTTTTTGAGGTATTATTTGTGATTTGTTCATTGTGGTTTGGTAATTGTCTTTAAATTTCTATCGTTTTTTTTCTGTTATTTTCTTTTTTTCACCGCTTGCAAGGCTAAGTATGCAGCACCTGTTGCACCTGCCCTGTTTCCCAACGCACCTTTCTGTATTGTAAAATCCTTTGAAAAAGGATAAAAAAGGTTTTTATTCACTTCTTCCTCTACAAATGGAATAAAGAGATCAAATGCATTACTGATTCCTCCGCTTAAAATAAAGTTTTTTATTCCAAGTAGGTTTATTACATTTGATATTGCAACACCAAGGTATCTTGACATTTCACGATAGATGTTGATGGCAACTTCGTCTCCTTTTTTTGCCACTTTGTATACAGTTTCTGGTGAAGCAGCTTCCAAAGGAATATATTTTCTTAACAGGGTTTTCTTTTTTTGTTTCAGAACCTTTTTTACCAGTCTTTTGATTGCCTGGCTCGAAAAATACATCTCAAGACACCCCTTTGCACCACAACCACATTTAATTCCACCTGGAACAATTGAAGTATGACCAATCTCAGAAGCACTCCCATATTCTCCAATCCAAAGTTTTTTGTTTATTATAAGTCCACTGCCTAATCCCGTTCCAAGTGTTAATAACATAAAATTACTTAGTTTCTTTCCTTTTCCTTTCCATAGTTCACCGAGTGCAGCGCCATTTGCGTCATTCTCAAGAACAACTTTCTTCTTTATCGTATCTTCTACAGACTTCTTTATGTAAAAATTATCCCAACCATTCAGATTAGGAGAATGGATAACATACTCCCTTTTTTTATCAAGAATTCCTGGAATAACAACACCTACAACAGGGTGAATTGATGTTCTATTCTCTTCAAATTGTTTTACAATCTTAGTTATTCTTTTAAGAAATGCATCCCTCCCTTTCTCAATCATGGATGAAATTTTTTTCCATTCAATAATATATCCATTACTATTAAATAATCCTGCTTTAATATATGTACCGCCTATGTCAATACCTATAATAAGACTATTTTTCATCTTCGTTTGAATCGTTTAGATCGTTCAAATCATTGTGGGTTGATATTGAATAGTCCGTTTGCTTTATAAATTTCCCATTGTATGTTTGAGAATGGTTTACAGTGTAGTATTTCTCCAGTTCCTAAAATGTGTATTTCACCTTTCATAAGGTCTATTTCTATTTCATCATCGGTATTTAATTTTTGAGTAATATCATTGCATTCAATGAGGGGAAAACCTGAATTTATTGCATTTCTTTTATATATAGCACCGAATGATTCTCCCATTATTGCTTGAATGCCAAGTGAACTGAAGCAATCGACTGCCTGTTGTCTTGAGGAACCGGCTCCAAAGTTTTTCCCAACGATGAGGATGTTGCCCTCCTGTGCCTTGTTAGGAAAATCAGTCCACCCAGCAAGATTACTAAAGGCGTAATCCTTCATTTTCTCTTTATCAGTGATTGTAAGGTATTTGTTATGGAAAATCTGGTCAGTATCGATACTATCGATAGCATTCCCATTCTCATCCTTAACAACCCAGATCTTTCCTTTTATAATACTTTTCCTTTCCATAGCAATCAGAATATACAAAACATCAAGTGAAAAGTCAAGATAAATCAGAGGATAGAAGGCAGAGGACAGAAGTCAGAAGGCAGAGGTCATAATGATTGTGAAACGGGGAAACGGAGTGTCGGAGAAACGGTGCATAAGCGAGTGAGATAAATTGTCTCATTAGTTAGATTAGTTGAATTGGTTTGATTGGTTATGGGAACATAGCGTAATTAAGTAATTTGGTTATTGAGTAATTAACAGATAAGATTGCTTTATAAGAGAATATGAAAGTGTATTCGCAATGACAAACTAACGGACTAAACGATAATAACGATCAAAACGCTCTAAACGAACTAAACGAAGTTAGTTGCTGAAGTTTATAAATATGGTATTACTTCGCATCAGAAAATCAGAATATCAGAGTGGAAAGTAAACAGTAAATAGTGATTAGTAAATAGAAAAATAAAATAAACTTTGCGGTCTTTGCGGTAATAATATTGTGTTTTACTTCCAGAAGAACCAGATAAAGAAGGTTGCAACTAAGGTTGATACAATAGTGAAAGGAAGCCCTAATTTAACAAAGTCGAAAAAGGTTACTTTGTGATTTCGTTTTTTTAACATTCCAACAGCAACTACATTTGCCGCAGCTCCAAATGGTGTAATATTCCCTCCAATGGATGCTCCAATAACGATACCAAAACAGAGAAGAAAGGGTTCAAATCCAAGATTCTTTGAGAGAATAATTCCAACCGGAAGCATTGCCGTTACATATGGAACATTATCAATAAAGGCAGAAAGAAAAACAGATACCCATACGAGAACAAGAAAAGTGAGGAATTTGTTTGATTTAGTAATTGCAGAAATAAGGTAAGCAATTTTATCAATAATTCCCCTTTCACTCAGCATCCCAACAAGAATAAATATTGCAAAAAGAAAGAAAAGTGTTTCCCAGTCAAACCTTAACAGTAAACCAAATCGTTTATCCCTTCCTTTATGAAAGATTTCGTACCAGGTAATGGCAAGAAAACCGAAAAAAACAGATACAATCCCCCCAAATTTATTAAAATCCAATCCAAAAACAGAGATACTGATAAGACCAAGTGTCATCAATACAAGAAAGATGGTAGGTATCCAGGTTTTTACCTCCTGTTTCTCTACTTTACCGGTTTTCTGAGTAAATTTTCTAAATGCAAGGAAGAGAATGAACAAGGATGCAATAGCCCCGAGTTCTATCGCAAAGAAAAGAGTTGGTTTTCCATTAATAAAAAAGAAACTGTTAAAGTTCATATTTAAAAATCCTGCAAGAATCATGCTTGGTGGATCGCCAATAAGGGTTGCTGCACCCTGAAGGTTCGAACTTATAGCAATTGCAATCAGAAAGGGGATGGGGGAGACCTTCAGTTTCTTTGATATTTCAAATGCTATTGGTGCAACAATCATTACTGTTGCGACATTTTCGCAAAAAGAAGATATAAATCCGGAAAATGCAGAGACAGCGAGTATAGCAAGCCCAACAGTTTTTGTTTTTGATACAAGTTTATTAGCGATTAATGCAGGAACGTTTGATATAATAAAGATTTCTGCAACAATCGCAGTCCCCCAGAAGATACCAATTACATTCCAGTTTATAGCGTTTACTGCACTTTTAAATGTGATTAATCTGAAAATGAAAAGGAGAAGAACACCTGCCCAGAGAATTATAGTTTTTTTGTTATGATAAAAGGAAATGAAAATAAAGGAGAGGATAAAGATTGCAAGACCGAGTAGATCTTTGCTTACCACATCTATTCGCCCTCCTCCTTTTTTCCGTAATTTATTAATTCCCAGGTTTCGTTATCATATGTTGACTTTATTAGACCAATGTCAGGTGCATACCATTCCCAATATGTTTTTTCACTAATTGAATCGCCTATTACAGTTGAAATAATTTTCTCGAAAACATGAAATTTTATCCTGTAACAATTTTTAAATTTTCCAGCTTCAATCTCGATAGTTTCAAAACATTCTATATATCCTTGAAGATTGTCAGTTCTGTAGAGAGGCTCATTAAAAAACAAAAGAGTATCAGTCCATTCATCAATCCATGAATTTCCTTTAACAAGGGGAATTTCGATGTAATTTTGCCATCTATGCTCGACCTGATAAAGGTTCCCGTTGAAATTTATCTCAATATCCCTGTATCTTGAGAGGAAACCTTCTCCTTTATACCAGTATGTTTCAATATAATTCTCTTCAAGAATGATTACTTCCCTGAAGTCCTTTTCCAGATTTGTAGTGTTTTCCTTCACTTCAACATATTTCTCATTTCCTTCTTGATTCTTGTATATCCAGAAATTTCCAATTTGGTCAATTGTAATGTAATCATATTTTATTCTTGCTGTGTATGGATTTTCGTATGAACAGAACTGAAATAAGAAAATAAGAAGAAAGAGTAATTTTTTCATTTTTTAAATTCTATCCCCAGTCCAAAGATTAATAGATCAATTCTACCCATGAAGTGCTTTTCTCCCAGGAAGGTTGAGAAAGACCAATTTTCACTGAGCTTGAACTTGCCACCAATGAGCATCAAAATATTAAAATCCCCACCAGTTTCTCTGGAGTTATGAAGGTTTTTTTCCATAAAAGAATATCCAAGTGTGCTGTTTATGAAAATATTATAATTATTTTTGAAGAAAAGCGGGTAGAATTTTATAAATGCTCCAGGAGAAAGAATTTGTAGAGTATAACTTTCATTAAGCTTTCCTGAAAACGTCGAAACACTAAAAGATATGCCAGAGTTAAGGTAATTTTTATTAATTAAATTAGTTTCAAGCGTAAAAAAGGGAGAAGAATTGTGATAAGTTGACCAGTTTCCAATTGGAATAGAGAATCCTGTATTTCCTGTAATGTTCAATGCGGAAAGTGACGCAATGAAAAGGAATAGTATTAATAAAGATAATAGTATATGTTTCACCACAATATTAGTATGTATTTTAGACAAAATTATCGTTCCAATTCAATAAATCCAATAAATCAAACTAATTAACTTTCTTTTTTAGGTTCCTCTTTTGGCTTATCACTTACAGCAAGGTTATTTCCACAATTGGGACAGAACTTTGTGCCTTCTGGAACATCCATCCCGCACTTTGAGCATTTTATAAGTTTTGGTGCAAGTGAAGCTCCACAGTTAGAACAGAATTTACTTCCTTTTAGAACTGGCTGATTACACTTTGGACAATTTATCATCTCCATTTCAAGTTTTTCCCCGCATGCACTGCAGAATTTTGCTGTCGCAGGATTTAAGCCACCACATTTTGAACATTTAATCTGCGGACCTCCTGTCTGCCCATATGCCTGACTGATCATCCCAGGCATCATCATTCCCATTCCAAGACCTGCTCCGAGACCGAGACCTGCTCCAGCTGTTCCAGCTCCTCCACCTTCTCCGCCACCTCCCTGTTGAGCTGCATCCCTCAAGGCTCGTGCTGCTGAGAATTGCGTGAATTTACCAAGGTCACCAACAGCACCCATACCTGAACGCTGGTCAATCATTTCCTGGACATCTGGAGGTGGAGTGATTGCATTGATATAGAAATCAACCAATTCTAAACCATATTTTGAAAAATCATCATGAATTCTTGCCTTTGTTCCTGCTGCAACTTCATCGTAATGCTGAGGAAGGTCAAAGATACTCTTAAGATTCTCGCCTAAAAAATCTGTCAGACGTGCAATTATGATAGTCCTCAGGAAATCTTCTATTTCATTCCTTCTATATATGCCCTGTGTACCGACAGCTTTATTTATGAAAAGCTGAGGTTCGATTACCCTCTCACTATATGTACCGAATGCTCGCAAACGAACCATATGCAACTCTGTATCCCTGAATGGAATGGGCTCCTGGGTTCCCCATTTTGAGTTTGTAAAAACCTTTCCATTAACATAATATACCTCAACCCTAAAAGGGCTTTTACCATCAAATGCAGCACCAATGATTCTTCTTATCAATGGTAGGTTGAGAGTTGTCAAGGTGTGTCTTCCTGGACCAAATGAATCCAAAGCTTTCCCATCTCTGAAGAAGACCGCATACTGGTTTTCTCTAACAACCAGCTGGCTCCCAAGCTGAGTTTCACCAGAACCTGTTTCCGGAATCCTGTGAGCAATTTCATCGCCTGTTTCGTCAAAAAACTCAATTACTTCAAAGAACTTTGCCATTTTACTTTCCTCCACTAATTCCAGTTATACATTCATCCCTTAATGCTAACTTTTCATTGAATTCATCAATTGATTTCAGAAATCCTTCAAGAAGTGGAAGGAGAGTGTCAGAATCAAGGGCTTTTGCTAATACGGTAACTTTTTCTTTTAATGCCCCTATATCCTCATTTAGTGAGAGATCAAAATTGTAGAGTTTTTCGAGTTCTGGGAAATCTACAGATACAACATCAAAGAATCCCTTATATCCATGATCAGCAAACCGAACTGTATCAGTAACTTTTTCAAGTTTTTTGAAGATTCTGTCTATAGGTTTAAGAAGGTCAAGATTCCCAATGTCTGTTATTTTAGTTGAAACCTCATCGAAAACTCTTTTTACACTTCTCAATTTTTCTACAAGATACATTCTGTAGAGATGGTCTGTTTCCCTTCTTTTTTCTCTCTTTTGATATCCAGCATAACCTGGAATGTGATAAGCAATCTTTTCCATAATATTCCTAAGACCTTTTCCAATATCTCCCATTTGTCCTCCTTCTTTTTCTTTATTATTACCAGATTATATTTATATTGTCAATAAAAAAACAATATATAATATTATACTTATCTGCTTAACTCACATAATGAGACGAAAATCTTCATTTTATTGTTGAGGAGGGACAGGTCCCCCTGGAATAATACATGTCCATAGGGACATGTCCCTTTCAGTTTAATCTGTTACAATCAGTGTAATCATTATCGGAGGAATTAACTATTTAAGGAATTTTGACAATCGTCTATCCTTATAAATTTTTCCTCCTGTTTGGCATTTGGGACAGTAGTATGTTCTATTCTTTTTTGAATATACCCACTCTATTTTACTTCAAAACGGGGACAGGGTTCTCCCTTTCTTTCGTACACCTGCATAAATTCTCTCGGTTCTTTCATTACAATTTTACCCTTGGTTCTTTTCTCAATTTCTTTTATTCCATTTCTCAAAACCTTTTTTATAGAGCAATAAAAGTTTGCTATCTCAGTATCATTAAGTAAATCGGATGACGCAAAAGGAGATAGTTGAGCTTCCCATAATATTTCATCAGAATATGCATTTCCAATTCCAGAAATCTTTTTCTGGTCTTTAAGGAACAACTTTAAATTTTTTCTTTTCTTGGTAAGAAGCTCCTTGAGATAATTCGTGGTGAAGTTCGAATCAAATGGGTCAATTCCAATGTTTCTGAACCCTGGAATATTTGAAGAATCCTTTACTATGTAAATTTTTGCCATCTTTTCCTTACCGTATTCAACAATTTCTATTACTCTTCCATCATTGAGTTTTAAATAACATGCAGTAAATTTGCCAACCCTGTTTTTTTCAGGTGATATTTTTATTCTTCCGCTTTTCATTGGATGAATTACTATCCGGAGACTGCTTTTCAGTTGAAAAAGCAAAAATTTCCCTCTCCTTTCAATTTTTTCTATTCGTGAAGGAAAAGCTTTTTCATATCCAGGAAAAATCCCCTTCAGTATGTATGGTTTTGTAAAAACGGGAATTTCGATTTCCTTTCCAATGATTTCTCTATTAAGAATCTTTTTAATTAACTCAAGTTCAGGAAGCTCTGGCATGGTTATTTCACAATGTAGCCGCAGGCTTCAGCCTGCGTGAGTTTTTTCGCACCTTATTTAAACTCTGATTTTTTTTAGTAAAGGGCTAATGCTCCGAAGTGAGACAGAACGAAAGAGATGTTCCGTTCTTTCCTCCACCTAAAATTATATATTCCGTCCCATCACAAAAGATGTAAATATCACCAGGTGGAATACTAATTGTATCTGACCGTTTTGGGAGGATTTTTGATGTATAAATAAAAATAACATTGGGAATCCTATTTGTATAAGGATTTTCGAAATGCCTTTTCTTTGAAAAATTATAGATCAACTCAGAAAACATTCCTCCAGAAATTGTTTTATCATGCATTGAGGTTGGATAAGTACCTTCGATTCGCTTCATGGCAAAATATTCTAAATGCATTTTCACTATTCGCATATTCCACAATACAAGTTCTTCATTGGCTCTTTCAAACATAGAAAAAAGGTTAACCATCATAAATACAGAAAGGAAAATAATAGCCTTGTTTCCCAAAACCAGAGCTACTATTCCAAATTGAAATTCTGTAAAACTTCTATGTTTTTTTATTTGTACCATAACAATTCTCGAGACTTTTGTTTATAATGGATTTATTAGGAATCTGTGTAATTTCTCTTGTAATCTGTGCAATCGTAAGATAATCTTAATTGAGTTTTTCCATTCCAAGAGATAATCTTAACAAAAAAGGGGGACATAAAATGCCCCCCTTTTAAATTCCTATAAAGTTATAGATGCCTACTCAGCCGTAACGGGTGCTGTACCCGCGAACCAAGCCTTCCCCTGATCGTTGAACATGTTTATTAGGATTACTATTCCAAGAATTGTCCCTATAGGAATGCTCGGAAGCATCAGGATACCAAAAATGATTGCCATTATCTTACCATAGTTCTTTTTATTAGCAACGCCTTTTGCAGTAAAGAAGTATAGAATGAATACTATAATTCCAAAAATAATGTAAAATATACCCAATCCAGCCATGGCTGCAAACCCTCCTGCTGCACCCTCCTGAGCAGATGCTCCTATTGCACCTCCTACAATCATCATTATAATTCCTACAAGTATACCAGCGATAAGTGCTATCCAAGCAAGTATCGTATAAATGATTTTGACTGCCTTTATTCCACCTGGCATGTCTTCACCTCCTCTCTATAGTTTGAGGTTAAACTAAAAGTTTTTATGTGTATATCATAAATTTCAGATTTTGTCAAAGCATTTTTTAATGATTTCTAAAGAAATATTAATTACACTCTGTTGGATAGTAAACATATAACAGGGGTGTTCTTACTTATTTTCTTCTTGCCTTTATAACAGGATAACAGGATGTTCAGGATTAAAGTGTTTTGTTAATGAGGAAAGGGTGTCATTTTGATATTTTAATTACTCAATTACCAAATTACTCATTTACGTTCATTTACAGCGAAGCGTTACTTTAACAGGCGAAGCCGTCTGTTTCACAGCGTCAGCATTTATTTGCAGCGAAGCGTTTTCAGACTTCAACAATTTCAAGGATGGATGTTAAAACGAGAAAAGTTTTCACATTCTCTTTTCCAAAGAGCATCTTTACAGCTAATGTATATGCTTCCATCTGCTGCTTGAACCTTTTTTTCATGCTCTCAATGAATTTCTTTTCAGTTATTCCCATTAAGGTATCTGTTTTATAATCAAATATCAATATTTTATCACTCTCAAAAATGATCTTGTCAATCACAGCAGGAATAATTTCAATCTCACCTTTTTCGTTCTCTAATTGGACCGAGCAATGAAATTCATTCATACTATTCTTATGTGTAATTACTTCCATTATTCTTTTGTTTCTAAGGACTTTTAAAAATTCATATTCTATTTCATTACATATTTTTTTATCACATAGGAATTGATTATCCATCTGATGTGTGATTTTTTTAACAATTTCTGAGGTATTGCCTGCTATATTTTTTTTAATCTTTCCCCTACCAAGCAATTCAAATAGTTTGTGCAGTATAGTTCCTTTGATTTCTGCTTTCTCATTATCAATGTTATAGAGAACAATTTTCTTTCCCAACTCACTTGGAACTGTTTTCTTTTTTAAAGGAACTCTACTTATTGCCTCTGAAAATTCATATACCGGATGTTCTCTTCGGTGTGAAATAATTATCTCTTCGGTTGTTGGAATTTCTATATCAAGTTTGTCTGTTAATGGGAAATTTGAATCGTAAACGATGTTCGCCCAAACTCTCTTATCATCATATTTTTTTTGAGATATAAAAAGGTACAGCTCTTCTTTTGCTCTTGTTAGTGCGACGTACAATAGTCTTTTTAACTCTTCGGTTTCTCTTCGCATTTCATGTTCTTTGAATTTCTTCATAAGAGGGGTTTCCATCCTTGCATACTTTTTTATAAACAACAGTATATGGTTATCATTATCAACATATATTCCTTCTCCTTTACTCTTATTAACAACCGAATCAACCTCTGGAACTATTATGACAGGAAATTCAAGCCCTTTTGCTTTATGAACAGTCATTAAATGAATAGCTCCAGTATTTTCTTCATCAAAAGATTTAGTGCCTATATCAATATCTGCATTTTTTTCTCTTGCCTTTATAATCCTGTTTAGTCTGTCGGAAAAGAAAGAGAAATTCATCTTTTCTTGTGAAGCCCTTTCAATGATATTCAGAAGTTTTCTAATATTTACATCCTTTTGACCACCTATTCTATCGATAAGGATACCGAAAGCATTCGTATCCATTAATGCGTTTTCTATCAATTCTATAGAGGATATTCTATCCCTTTTATCTAACCAGGTTTTCGTTAAGTCGATAAAATAACAATATTTATCAGTAAAGTTTTGTTTTAGTTTATCGTACAATGAGGTAGTTTTTCTGAAATCATAAGGTGTATTGTCATTTATAAGAATATTCAATAAATCGCTTACATCATGGTTAAAAATGGGGGAGAGAAATAAGCTGGAAAAGTTAATATCATCGTAGGGATTCTCAAGGAAATTCAGTATCTTGATAATCTCCCTTATTTCTCTATTTTCAAAAAATGATTTCCCACCTGATGAAATGTAAGGAATAGATTCTTTTTCAAATATTTCCTCATAGAAATGAGAATTTAATGAATCTCTGAAAAGTAGTGCAATATCACCCCAGGATTGATACTTCTTCTTTAATGAAAGAATAAGTTTTGCTACACTCTTAGCTAACATTGGAATTCTAAGTTCTTTCTTCTTATCTAATTCACGCTCAATAATTTTTACAATGCCACCTCCTTTGTCATCATTAGGTTTCATCTCTTCGTAAGCAACAGAGAAATCATCTTTTTTTAACCTTTTCATCTTTCTTTTAAAAAGAAGGTTTACTGAATTAACTATTTCTTTTTTACTTCTAAAATTTTTAACAAGGGAAGAAACTTGTGTAAAGGGATCATTTTTTTTATCCTTTATACGTGTAATAATTCTAACATCGGCATTTCTAAATCCATAGATTGATTGTTTCTCATCTCCTACAAGGAATATTGTTGGTGTGATATTACGTTCTTGTTTTGCGGTTTCTCCTGCGAACCAATCTTCTGTAAGTTTCTGAAATATCTCCCACTGGATCGGATCAGTGTCCTGAAATTCATCTATAAGATAATGATTTACCCTTGCGTCCATATTATAAAGAATATTGAAGCGTTCTTTATGTTTGGTAAGCAGTTTGTATGTTATCGTTTTCAAATCACCGATTCCAAGGACTCCAAGTTCTCTTTTTCCCTTTTCTACCTTGTTTATTATTGAAATTATTAAATTAACTAAGTTTGAAGAAAGATATGAACGGTCACTATCCTTTGTAAATAAAATTGCCTGTACACATTTTTCGTAGAGAAGAGAAATTTCGTAAAATAATTCCCTTGTAGAAACTTCTATGGTTTTTATTTTAAGTCTTTTTCTTAGGTTCATCTCTTTTGTAAAGAATAAATCACTATAATTTATAAATTTATCAATATCATTATAAATATCTTCTACTGATGTTCTTAGAATATATTTAACAAATTCATTGACTGAACTGTTTTTTTCATGGTAAATTGCACTAAATTCTTTTACTCTTCTAAGAAGATTGGAATGGTGCTTTCCTAAATCCATCTCATTACCAATATAATACTTTATCCGTTTTGTAAATTCTTCATTTGTAACTTGATTTAATTCAATGATTGTTTTGCTATACATTTCCCAGTTCTTTACTATTCTCTTTATACTATTAAATAAACAAAAACCAGCATATTTTCCTGTAGAGTATTTAAAATTGAAAAAACGCAAAAGTTCTATGATTTTTTTATCATGTCCCATCCTCTCTTCAATTATCTCATCGATAACGGTATCGATTAATTCATCCTCATCTATCTCATCAATAACTTTGAAATTAGGATCAACTCCTGATTCACCAGGGAAAAGTCTTATAATACTCGAAAGGAATGAATCAATTGTTGAGATACGCATGCCGAGAATCATTCTGTTAAGTGTATCAGGATCTTTTAAGGATAGTGAAAAATTGCATGAGGAATTTTTCTCGATTACAACTTTTTTAAATTCTAAAAGATAATCGACAATACGTTCCTTCATCTCACCAGCCGCTTTTCTCGTGAATGTAATACCTACTATATTTTCAGGTTTTTCTCCATAAACCAATAGTTTTAGATACCTTGAGGCAAGAACTCTTGTTTTCCCTGAACCTGCAGGTGCTGTAATCAGGAGCCTGTATGCTGTTCTGTCGGGGGTTCTGTCTTTCATAACAGCATCTAACTGCAAATCATCCAGTTCGAGATTTGTTATCAAAAAATCATCAAATAATTCTCTTATATTCATCTTTTTTCGCCCGTTTCAATAATTAATATCGTTTGGTGATTGATCTGAATGTAAGATATACAATGTACAATGTAATGTAGCCGCAGGCTCTTGTCCTGAGCGGAGTCGAAGG
>JAGMEZ010000492.1 GCA_023127905.1 Caldifarciminota bacterium | reverse complement strand
ATTAATAAGAGAATGGAAATTAAGAAAATCCGAATTTGGAAATTATGAATAAGATTTTTCTATTTTTCTCAACTTTTCCCGCAGAGTTTTACGATCAATTCCAAGAATTTCAGCGGTCTTGGTCTTATTGCCATTTACACTCAACAAAACATTTTTAATATATTCAGCTTCAACTTCAGCTAAGGATCGATTAAGTCCTGTTCCGTGAAGGACTGAGAAACGCATATGCGAAGGTAAATCGGGAACATTTATAATATCTCTCTCTGTCATTACAACAAGCCGTTGGATCAGATTCTGCAATTCTCTAACATTCCCGGGCCAGGGATAATCTTTTAAAACCTGTAAAGCATTATCGGAAAAACTTAGAGTTGGTTTGTCAAATTCCTTTGCGAATTTCTTTGCGAAATACTGGGTCAAGAGCAAAATGTCTTCCTCCCTTTCCCGTAAAGGTGGTATTTCGAGAGTAATGACATTTAGCCTATAGTATAAGTCTTCCCGGAAAAGTTCTTTCTTCACAAGATTGGACAAATCCTTGTTAGTTGCAGCCAATATCCTCACATTTGCTTTTTGTGGACGTCTGGAACCAACCATACAGACTTCCTTGTTCTGAAGCACTCTGAGAAGTTTTACCTGCATTGAGAAACTTGTTTCACTGATTTCATCAAGAAAGATTGTTCCACCATCAGCTGTTTGAAAGAAACCTGCTCGGGACTCTGTTGCCCCTGTAAAAGCACCTTTAACATATCCAAAAAGCTCACTTTCCAGTAGTCCATCCGGGATTCCCCCGCAATTTACTGGAACAAATGGAGCCGAAGCCTGCTTGCTACTATAATGAATTGCCCTTGCTACAAGCTCTTTCCCGGTTCCACTTTCACCTACAATGAGAACAGTTACGGTAGTCTCAGCAGCTTTGGCTATCGCTCTATAAACATTTTTCATTACTTCCGATTTTCCAATGAGACCATGGAGCTGTTCTGCTTTCTTTTTTGTTACTGTTCTTCCAGCCATTCGAAGACGGAGCTTGTTAATTGCCCTGTTAACTGCTGAAAGAAGTTCTTCGTCGGTAAAAGGCTTTGCAAGGTATTCCTCAGCCCCGGTTTTAACCGCATTTACAGCTCCTTCAATCGAAGCATAGCCTGTAATCATCATAACCTCAGTGTCTTGGTAGTTCTCGCGGACATGTCTTATCAAATCAAGTCCACTCACATCTGGCATTTTTAAGTCTGTAATAACGAGTTCAACCTGAGTTGTTTCGAGAATTCTAATGGCTTCCTCAACACTTAAAGCTGTAAAAACTTGATATCCTTGGGACTTCAGGTTTCGATGGAGTAATTCCAAGGTATCGGGTGCATCATCTACAACAAGAACTCGTTCTTTTTTAGATTGTGCCATTTTTCCTTTTTTGGTTTTCCTGCACTGTTATGGGGAATTTAACCTCAAATCGTGAACCACGACCAACCTCGCTATCAACATCGATTTTCCCCCCATGAGAAGAAACGATTCCGTGGATTACGGAAAGTCCCAAACCTGTCCCTTGTCCGATCTCTTTTGTCGTAAAAAAGGGAATGAATATTTTCTTTATCATATTCTTGCTTATTCCGACACCCATATCCTCAACAATAAGGGATACATAGTCTTCATAAACCTTAGTCTCTATTGTGATCCTTCCGCCTTCATGCATTGCCTGGATGGAATTAACAACGAGGTTAACCAGCACCTGAGTCAGCTGTGCAGGGTCAGCAGTAATCTCCGGAAGATCTGGAGAAAGATTATGTTCTACCTTTATCCCCTCCTTAGCACAACGGGATTCAAGGAAATAGAGCCCATCTTCGACTATTTGATTCAGGTTGACTTGAGTTTTTTGGGGAGGTAATTGCCTTGCAAATAACATTAGTTTCTTAATAACCTCTCGAGCGTGAAGCGAAGCTCTTACTATTCTCTCAATATCCTTTTCTGCCTGTTTGGGAAGTTTAGGATACTTCTTTATTAGTTGGGCAAAACCAAGTATATTTGCCAGGGGCTCATTCAGTTCATGGGCTACCCCGGCAGAAAGCTGTCCAATAGTAGCCAATCGGTCAGCATGTCTGAGTTGCTCCTGGAGCCTCAATTTTTCTTCCTCTGCCTGTTTTCTCTCGATAATGATAGCCACATTTTTAGCTATCGTGTCTATCAGTTCTCGCTCTTCTTTAAGGAATGGTCCTTCATCGAGTTCTGGCTTCTCAACGGTATATATCACCTCTATAACTCCGCGACGATTACCATCAACAATGATATCAGCCGTCTGTTTCTGTTTCGTATCCTGAAAAGCCGACGATGTATAGGATTTGCCATCTAAAACAATCCTTGCGCAGGTAATGTCAGGGAATAGCCATGCAGGAGGAAAAAGCTTAACAATACGTTGCAGGATCTCATCCAATGATATCGTCGGTTGTTCAACAACCTGGGATATTCCATAAAGGCATGTCAATTCCTTAACGCGTTCACGCAGCATAACCTGTGCTCTCCTGTGAACCAGTGCAACCCTTAGTGTTTTCCCAATATCTTCATAGAATTCCATTTCTTCCTTTTTGAAGTAATCCTTTTGTTTACTTTTGAGCTGCATAAGACCAATTCTTTCATCTTCGGAAAAAAGCGGGATGAGGATAAGCGATCTATATTGTTTATTTTTACCAATCTTGTAATGACCTATCTTGCCATATGATTCTGAAAGAAGGTCAAATGATTTTTTCAGGTCCCCTGACCAGAAACTCCCAGCACTACTGAAAAAGGGCAAAGAAAGATCAATTGTACCGAAGAAAATATCCTTACACAGACATTCCAAACCTGAGTTATCCTCCAAACAGGGAATAAGCTCTCCGTCCTTGTTCTGTACACAGTTCATAATCTCAAAACTGGAAACTTTCCTGGAATTCTTCTTAACCTCAAGACTGTAACATTTGCTGTATGACTTCAACCTCAGTTCAACTACATCACACCCAGAAAAATCAATGAGAATATTCGAAACTACACGCATAAAATCAAACCTCAGTGTACCACGGGTTGCATAATGCAGTATCCGATGTGATACGACACGAAAGTCCCTGACTAGTTTTCGCGCGAAAACGCGTGCATCTATTCGCTCTGACTTCTTCACTTTCTTTGTCATATTATATATAATAATAAGTTAGAGCAATAATGTCAAATAAAAAATCTTCCGTGTGATGTTAACATCTGAATAGTCACTATTGTTTTGCACTATTGTTATCTTTCATAATTTCGGATTGCTTCAATGAGAGTGTTGGATAAAAGAAGAGCGCAGTGTTCATCATCAGGCGGAAGTCCACCACAGGTTTCAAGAGCAACAGTCTGGTTTATTTCCTTTGCTTTATCTAAACTTTTTCCTTTCGCAAGTTCGGTAACAATACTTCCACAGGCAATGGATGTACCGCATCCATCAGTAACAAACTTACAATCTATGATTTTGCCTTTTTTAACGGAAATAAAAATTTCCATGGTATCGCCACAGGGACCTGTTACCCGTCCATAACCATCAGGATCTTCCATCCTCCCCATATTTCGTGGATGCATCCAGTTATCTATGACAGTCTCTGTGTAGTGTTTTCTTGCATCCTCTAAAATTTCTTCTTGAAGTCTTTCAGCGAATTTCTCGAAATCAGATGACATAGATTATTTCTCACTTTTCTCTTTAAATTTACATAACACTTTTCCCAAGTATTTTTGTCATTGCGGGCATAATACTATTAAATTGTTGTTATTTACACCCGTTTTTAAAATAACAATACCATTTTAAGTAATGAATTTTGTGTATTTGGGTTAGTCCACGATGTCTTCTGTAATCGGCTTTTACCCTTGAATAAAAGCTTTCTATGGTGTTGGTCGTTGCTGGAATATTAGGATCTTTTAAATAATAAAACATATCAGGAAGAGCATTGTTAATCAACACGATGGTACGTTTAATATCTTTGAAAGCGACGTTGCTCACAGGGAGTGATTTTATAAACTTTCTATGTTTAGATATCCATGTTTTATAACTGTTAATAAATACATTTTGCTCTTTGACAGATTTGACACTGCAGCAAATAACTTTTTTAATAGACAAGTAGGGCAATGTTTTTTTTAACATTATTGACTCCTTTCAATAAACAATCAATTTTTTACTCTCAACTTACCTATTTACAATATATTGTGACTTATAGCAACAACAATTT
>JAGMEZ010000491.1 GCA_023127905.1 Caldifarciminota bacterium | reverse complement strand
AAGAGTTCTTGCTTCTCAGCTATTGTATATTCGATAATCTTTTCTTCGGGTTTGAATGGGTAAAGATGGTCCATACCCAATGAAATAGCTGCTGTTCTTATCAATTCATCATCTGGCACACCAGGACATTTTCCCTGTTTCTCAAGGTAATATCGTCCTGTCTGGAGCAATGCTTCTTTGGGTATTAAGCCAACAAGCTCGCTCCCGGTTACCCTTACACCTATTTTTCTTGCCTCTTTTCTACATTCCTCAAATAATTTATACAATGGAGTAATTTTATAATTCGTAAGGTTCACAGATACCTGGGCAATCCCGTACTCGTCAATATACCATCCGACACCCTTCACTGCTTTTAATTTTCCAGGTACCTTTATCGGATTCCCGTTTTCATCCCTTATTATCTTTCCTTCCTCATTCCGTTTTGCCCGACCTTGCTCACGTATATTTAGAGCAATTTCATGTGCCAGTTTTCTTTCTCTTGTATTAAGATTTATATTGTATGCAATGAGAAACTCCCGTGCACCAATAATCGTTGCACCGGACTTCTTATTAAAAACAGGCTCACCATAGTCGGGTTTCCACTCGGGGTCTTTAAGTTTCTCAGGAAGACCTTCGTATTCCCCCTTCCTGACCACAGCAAGGTTCCTTCTCTCAGGTTTTGTTGCCGCTTCTTCGTATAAATAAATAGGAATTGAAAGTTCCCGTGCTACCCGCTCCGCAACCTCATTTGCTATCTTTACACAATCCTCCATGGTAACACCTGCAACAGGAACGAACGGGCATACATCAGTGGCACCCATTCTTGAGTGCGCACCCTTGTGCTTACTCATATCCAATACCTCTTGTGCCTTTTTGATTGCTCTAAAAGCTGCTTCTTTGACACCTTCAGGCGTTCCAACAAACGTAACGACCGTTCTGTTCGTTGCTTCCCCCGGATCAACATCAAGAAGTGTTACTCCCTTTGTTTTTGCTATCTCATCTGTTATTATTTTAATTTTTTCCTTGTCTTTTCCCTCACTAAAATTCGGAATACATTCAACTATCTTCATATATTAAACCTCCTTCTGTATTTCCTTTTATTATATTTTCTTCATAAACTAATAATACCGCATTGTCAAGGAAAAATCATTAAAATACCACTATACCTTATTTTTTGTTTCTTCGCAGACTTTCTATTGCCTTATAATGTCCTTTTGCAGTCTTTGAAAAGATATGCGAACCATCACCCTTTGCAACATAATAGAGGTAATCTGTATCCGCGGGGTATAATGCTGCAATAATTGATGATTTACCAGGACTTGCGATTGGTCCAGGCGGTAAACCTTTATGTAAATATGTATTGTACGGAGATTCGATTTTTAGATCCTTGTAGAGAAGCCTCGATTTATGCTTCGGGAGTGCATACTGGATTGTTGCATCACACTCAAGGGCTCTGTTAAGTTGAAGCCTTTTATGATAAACCTGAGAAATAATTGGATGCTCACTATCTATCATTGCTTCCTCTTCTATCAATGATGCAAGTGTTACAATTTCACAAACAGTAAAACCTATTTTTTTTGCTCTTTTCTTCGCCGAATCGTTAAAAACCTTCCAGAACTCTTTCAATAATCGCTCAATTACTTCCTTTTCAGTAATTCCATGATTAAATTCGTATGTATTTGGAAAAAGGAAACCCTCAAAATTCTTCCCTGAAATACCCATCCGAGCCGCAAACTTCTTATCGTTTGCGAGCTTGAGGAATTTTTCTCTATCGATCTTAAGTTCTTTCTCTAAGATGATCGATATTCCATCCATTGTTAATCCTTCAGGAATAGTTACCAATAATGCACTTGTTTCACCCTTAACCAATTTCTGCAAAACATTACGTATCCCCATTCCTTTATGAAATATATACCGTCCAGCTTTTATATTCTTCTCTTTACCAGCCATTTTTGCAAATACAGTAAATCTTTTTGACGAAGCTATTACTTCTTCCTCTTCAAGCATTTCCCCAATATCTTTGGCTGTTGCTCCTTCAGGGATTACAATTACAATTTCTTCATCAGAAACAAATTTCCTGGAATTCAAAAAAATAATCGTATTATAAAAAATACCTGCGATTGACACAGCGATTAGGAACATTATGAATACTTTAGGTATCTTTTTTATTTTTAATTTCATTCCGACCTCTGTTTTCTATTATCTATTATCTGTTATCTGTTATCTGTTATCTGTCTTCTGTTATCTGTTTTCTGTCTTCTGTTCTCTGTTATCTGCTTACTAACTATTATTATAACCTCGTTTATTTCGTTTAGATCGTTATTATCGTTTAGTCCGTTGTCTTCCAACCAATCTAACCAATTCAACTAATCAAACCAATCAAACAATTTATTCTCCCTTTAACTTTTTACTTGAAACTTGCTACTTGTAACTTGATAGTATCCTGTTCTTATTTCTTCTCCTTACTGCATACTCCGTACTCCATACTATTTGTTCCCCGTTTCTCAATCATTCTGTCCTCTGTCTTTCTCATAAGCTATCAAGATAAGATTGTAATATCAAAGAAGCAGCAATTCTGTCAACCCTTTCTTTCTCCCTGCTTGGTTTCCTATTCATATCCTTCATAATTCGCTCTGCCTCAACAGTTGAATATCTCTCATCCCATAATTCTATCTCAATATTAAATTTTTCCTTAATCTTTTCTGCAAATTTTTCCACTTCCTCTACCCTCTTCCCTCTCTCTCCATCCGTCCTTAATGGATAACCAATTACAATAAGCTTTATTGTAAACCTTTGCAAAATCCTGCTAATACCATCCTCTATCTTTTTTCGCTCAATTGTTTCAAGCGGAGTAGCTATCATGAATAACGGATCACTGATTGAAATACCTATCCTTTTCCTTCCATAATCAATTCCAAGTATCCTCTCTTCTTCGTTCATTCTCTTTACACCATTTTTCAACATATAGAAGGCGCAAGCTCTATCCTGCGCAAAATCTCTACGCACCTTAAAAGGTGCGGCTACTTTATCCTTTATCCTTTATCCTTTTTCCTTGAAGTTCGAATCCTTCAGGCAATAACTCCTTCAATGAATAACCCTTTATTTCATCTTTATCAAGCGTAATAACAGTAATATCGGGAGCAAACTCAAATAATACCTGTCTACAAGCACCACAAGGAAGGATAAGGGTGTTTTCCTGACCAACTAATGCAAGTTTTAAAAACTCCCTCTCCCCTTCTGAAACTGCCTTGAATAATGCAATTCTTTCAGCACAGCAGGTCAGTCCAAACGAACTGTTTTCAACGTTGCATCCTGTATAAATCTTGCCGCTCTTTGTAAATATTGCTGCACCTACCGAAAAATCCGAATATGGCACATAAGCATGTTCTCGTGCTTCCTTCGCCTTATCTAATAATTCTCTATCTGTCATCATTACTCCTTACTGCATACTCCTTACTCACTACTATCCTTATCCTGTCTTCTGCTTACTAACTATTATTATAACCTCGTTTATTTCGTTTAGATCGTTATTATCGTTTAGTTCGTTTCTTCAAACCAATCAAATTTATCCCGTGATATTCGAAGAATATTTTATCGGGACCAATTCAACTAATCAAACCAATCAAACAATTTATTCACCTGCAATTTAATTTCTATCGACAAATAACTACCAATAACTACTAATACACTATCAATACACAATTAATCTTCCATATCATTACTTCCTACTTGAAACTTGCTACTTGCTACTTGTAACTTGATAGTCTCCTGTTCTTATTTCTTCTCCTTACTGCCTACTCCTTACTCTCTACTGTACTTATCCTGTCAACCAAAAAAGAAGGGGGCAGATTTCACTGCCCCCTCTTTTGTACTCTCAAACATTTTAATGTTTCTGGTTACGGAGTAAAAGTCGTCTCATAGTTGTCGTCCAATTCACCACCAACGCCATTTCCATTTCCATCAAGATACCAGTTGCCAGGTGCTTGCTCCATCACATCTTTACTGACCCATAATCTATATGTGGTTCCGCTTTCTGCATTCTCGAGTGTATACCGGAATCCTCTCTCATCATATTCAGGAATTATGGAGCCAACAAGGTTTTGGTTGGTTGAATTAGTATAAACCCTAATGTTTGATGTAGTGAATGTTGATGTAACCATATAATCGTTGAACGTAACAACAAGTTCATCATTTGCTACATTAACACTTGATACTTGTGGAGGAATTCCATCGGAGTCAGGATCAACTGCTATAGTGATAAAATCCCAGGTGTAATCCGGGATATCTGCTATCCAACCATTATTCTCACCCTCCATCCCGAGAAGAACATTTCCACATGTATCGAAAACACTTGCGCAATTCACAGTAACGGTATATTGTTCTGCCTCGTCAAGGCTATCGGTTGGCTGGAACATAATATAACCAGGAGTTCTTGCAACAAGGGAACAGGTCACAGCTACTTCACTGGATGTCTTCATCAATCCAAAATTACTGAGTGTCAAATCGTTTGTATCGACATCACCAGGAGTAAATGATAAAGAAATGATTGGTGTTAATGAAACACTGTTTCCAATTCCTGGACTCACCCAATCTATCTCTGGATGAATAAAATCAAACGTATCTAAAAATGCAGTTCCTGTTCTCAGCCTGTATCGATAATCATCATAAGGTGACCCATCAAGCAGTCCATTTCCGTTACCATCAAACTCGACACCCGCACTATTACACAAACCGCTCATTAGTGTAACAATGATTACGGCATCATCACTGAATGTTCCTCTGAAAACTGCCTTTTTAATTTCGGGATAGTATGTTAGGGATGCACCAGAAATCGATGTGTTATTTGTTGTATCTTTAACAACAATATTCGATGTTGTAATAGTGTTTGCATCCATGAAATCATCAAAATAGATAATGACTTCGCCTTCTATCGCGCTCGTTGCAGGGTCTTTATCCTGTATGGTTCCATCTTGTACAGGATCCAGTCCTACGATGTGTGAAATATTTTCCTGCTCTGCATCGTTGAATCCTGTTTTAATGGGTGAAAAAGGATTATCCTTCTTTGTACAGGAAAACATTAGAATAAGTGCAACAGTAAGTAATGCAATAAGCATAATTGTTTTCTTCAGCATTCTTTCCACCTCCTTATAACTCAAAACTATTAAAAGTTAAGCGTTGCAGATAATTTCCAGTTGTAGAGATCAGTAAGATCATAGAATCCCATCAAATCAATCTTAAGATTTTTCCCAACAGTGTATCCCATTCCATAAGTATAAATAGTATTGCTGTACGAATTAGTACTTTCTTCAGACGAACCTATATTCTCAAGATTCGGGTTAGGATTTATTGAATAAGATTCAGTTCCATCTCCGCGTACCGTATGGGTAATAGCAGCAGAATAACCAATAAGATCACAATTTGTTGTCTGATCAAAAAGATCGATTGTGTGTATTGCTCCAAGTCTGAAAACAATTGGGTCTGTTACGTTAAATTCCACACAGACAGGAATACTGATACTGTTCGTTACATCTGTTGTTACTATCTGCTCAGTGTAATCATAGGTGGTGGTTTGTGTATAATCATCCCAATCATCAGGTTCGGTATCACCATCATCATATGTATAGATATAACTTGCATCTGCCGTTTCAACCCTTGTGGTATCATGCGTTCTTGAGTAAAGTCCTAATCCAAATGCAAATTTTACTCTTTCAGTAAGATCATAGATAACCTTTCCTCCTGCACCAATTGTCTGAGAGGAACCATCTCCTGTTATACCTATTGCCTCTGTTCCATTGTTCGAATAGCTTGAGTTATCGGTTGCATTCCTATTCTCTATAATACTGTAATCTCTCATTGCACCACTCTGAACATCGAAAGACTGTTTATTAAAATAGACATCGAATCTCAAATGCGTAATTTCATTCCAATCATCGACATACGAGAGCCATCCAGTCATATCATTTCCTTTTGTGGGAACATCCTCCTCTGAAGCCTCTGTCATTGCGTATGTATCAGTGATGGATGGATCATCAGGACTTCCATCCCAGTTGTCAACGACATCCCAGATGTTGTTATATGTACCTGAATGCATACCATATCCAAAATGAAATCCGACTGCCCTGGTTTCGTTTAGATATTTCCAGAATGAAAAACCAAAGAGATGATCGGTTAAACCATCCGTAGCTGAACCTGTTCCAACCTTGCTCTCGGTGAATGTTCTATCACCAGATATAAGATTAACATCTGTTGAATCGAAAGTGAAATTATATGGCGTACCTATAGATGGACCGTATTCCTCTGTATTGGTCGTGGTTAACTGGTAGAAAAAGCCCAAAAGCATTCCATCTAAGTCCTTTCCAAAGCAGAATACGCCTTCTTTTATTCCTTCATCGTACCACGCTTCACGCGTTTCTTCAACTTCGGTCCTTCTATCGTACGTTCCATTGAAATCCTCATCTACAAGTTCGACATTAACAGCATGACCATAACCATACATGCTATTGCCCAATCTGTCTGTAAGCCCTGTATTCCAGGGATCTTTATCGTTGTACCTGTCCACGACAATACCAAGGTGACCAAGGTTGAAAAGCGGAGTTGTTGAACCACCGATAAGGAAAAAGTTATTGTCATAGTTTGAAAATTGCTCCTCGGATTTATCCACAAGATTACTCAGGTTTGTATAAAGCCGTGCACCTTCTATTAACGGTAAACGCGCAGGGTCTGGTAGTGGATAGGGACCAAGCCATAAGTCATAATCATCTTCAAGAAGATATGCCGTTGATGCATTTCTGAAAGATGTGTCTGTAAATGCCCCAAGTGAAACCATCGCAAAGAGTATAAAACACAGAACAGCTGGTATAATTCTTCTTAACATTTAGTCCTCCTTTCATTCTTCTTCATCATCATCAATTAAATTTTAATTTATAATTATTTTGATGATTTTTAACCCGAATAATGCAGGTTAATATCAATTAGCTATTGTCCATACACATTATTCTCTATCCTGGCATTAATTAGTGCCTGTCCATAAAGTAAGT
>JAGMEZ010000490.1 GCA_023127905.1 Caldifarciminota bacterium | reverse complement strand
ATGAAGTAAGGCCAATATTTGTGAAATTGTCCAATTATTCTCTCTGATGTATCGATATCACTATATCCCGTAATAACTGCAGTAGCCATCTTTTCAAAGAGATCAGATTCATCAATATCATTGTTCAAATGGGATCCCAAACGGAATATCAACCCAGCAAGATCAAATGGAGGCTCCGCTCTTCCTGTCAACTCCCAATCCATAAGATATATTTCACTCGTTTTTGGATTGTAAAGCCAATTATAATAACCTGGGTCACCGTGCGTTATTCCAACATTAATATTTACTTCCGCCATTCTCTGCCCAATCCTTTCGAGTAACTCAATTTCCCAGTCTCGAATCTGCTTTCTTCTCCGTATGTCGTGAATGATCTTATCAAGTTCTATACATCCTTCCTTATATTCTGTGAAGAGACAACCGTTTTGTAGATCGGCATAAAGCACTTCTGGGGCACTGATACCTGCAACTCGCAGCTTATGGAGTGAGTTCATTTCGATCTCTATTCTTTTTTTCGCTGTTAAAATACCACAAGTTTTTAGTACCTGTTGTAAGCCGCTTACTAATATTGAGTCCCTCGTTCGAGTGAGAGTCCCTTTTATAGTAAAGAACTTAACCATTATTTTTTTGTGCATTTGATCTCCTTTAGAATTTTTAACCATTAATTCTACAAGAAAATTCAAATTGGTGCATACACCTGTAAGTTGTTTAACCTCCAGATTCTTGATTTCGATACTCTCTTCATTATTTACCCCCATGATTTGCGGAGCGTTCTGCTTTAAATATAAGAAAATAGCATTTTCAGGACTCTGAGAAGTATTGATGTCTCGATTTCCAACATGTTTATCAATTTCAATCAGTATCAGAAGGATATTTAAAACAAATAGATACAGTAATAATGTCACCATCTTGTGCTCCTTGCCCTCACTCAGCTTCTCGCAGTCCAACTCGTTTGTAGCCACGATGATTTTCCTCTTCCTTAGCATTTCCCTCTTTATTGCACCTTCATCCTCCCCAAAGCCGGCCTTTATATGATAAAAGCACTGTAAGTCCTCCTCCTTCTTAGGTCCACCACTTCCACCACCTTTTCTCTTCCGCTTCTCCACAATCTCTATCCCTTTCACCTTATGGTACTTCCACCTCTTCTCTAACTTCTGCAGAGCCTTCAAACCATCCTCTGCTGAGCAAGATTCCTGATTAGGAGAATGGTATAATACTGTTTTGTGCGTAGTTGGTGGAAGGGGTTATAATGTTTGCAAAAGCAGCGAATGAAAGCATCTTTTGATTAAAACTCACAGAAACAAAACTCCAGATTGTGCTTGAAATTTATTTGTAATTTGGTGCTTGGAATTTTTAGTGCGCTAAACAAATATCACCGCCTATTCAAGACCTCTTTTTTATGACTTTTGCAGGAACTCCAACAGCTATACTGTATGGAGGAATATCCGTTGTCACGACTGCACCTGCACCCACCACCGAGTTGTCTCCGATATTCACACCCGGCAGAACTACCGCATGGGTGCCCAGCCACACACCTTCGCCAATACTTACTTTCTTTAATTCACCGCCCTGAAATCTGAGCGGTATAGCGGGATCCTCAAAAACGTGTGTATAGGTAATGATTGCAACATGGTGTCCCATTGCGGTATACTTACCAATTTCAATACCCCCGTATCCCGCAATAACATTAAATGCCCCAAAATTTACCTCTTTATCTATCAACACATCGCCAGGACCTGCCCGGAAGGTGCTGTATCTTCCAATTTTAACCTCATCTCTTATTCTTATCTCACACTCCAAATCTACAATATCAAACCAACTACTTTCCCCTATTATTACCCTATCCCCTAAGAAGACTTTTTGAGGTATATTAAAACGGATATTTTTTTCAATGAAACAATTCGAACCGATATGTCCCAAAAGGGTCTTATAAACACGTCCCCTCAGGACTGCTCCTGCTGCCGTAGGGAAATTTGAGAACAAGGACAATATTGTTCCTTGCCAAAGATATTTACTAAGCGAAGATTCACCTGTACTTTTTATCACATAATTCTGGAAGTTCTTCCTTAAACCCTCTTTGGATATCTCTTTTATCCCTGCAAATTCTTCAGCCGTTAGCCGTTTAGGAACTTCTCGCATCCTAATCACCCTTTTTAGATTACCCTACTATATGCTTCCATTAACCTCATGTAATGTTCATTTTCATTATATTTCTCTTCAATCTTTTTCCTCGCATTTCTACCCATTCTTACAACTATGTTTCTATTTGCTAATAAAATATTCATCTTATCTGATAAATCCTCGATATTTCCTGGTTCAAATAATAACCCATCAATATTATCTTCAATTAGTTCTGCTAAACCACCCAGTCTTGAAGCAATAACAGGCTTACCTGAAGCAAATGATTCCAATACAACTAAACCAAAAGATTCATACCCCTCAGAAGGAACCACAGTAAAAATACTATTTTTTATAACTTCTTTTAATTCCTTTCCCGTTTTAAATCCTAAAAATAACACATTTTTGATTTGATATTTCTTAATATATTCTTCTAATTCATTTTTATAGGTGCCTTCACCAACCACATATAATTTTGAAGATCTAACATATCGCATGGCATAGATGAGGGTTTTTACACCTTTATACTTCTCAATTCTACCGAAATAAAGAATATAATTAGAATTGTTATACTCTGGAGTGAATTTTTCATAGTAAACAAAATTAGAAATATGAATTATCTTATTTTTGTCAACTCCAAATTCTATCATCTTTTTCATTAAGAAATTACTGGGAGCGATAAAAAGGTCAATGGTGTTTTCATAAGTCTTTAAAAAATGATATAAATATGATTCGACGGCAATATTTAAGCCTACCAGGTAAGATGTCCCTATCTCATGGCACCTTCTTCTCACGGCATTGAAGTAATTATGTCCCTTGCAATCTTCGCAGACCTCAGAATTGTTAAAATCATACAAGCTATAATTAGGGCATACCATTCTGTAATCGTGCAAGGTTTGAACCACAGGAATATCTTTCTTTTTTAATGCATACAAAATCGAAGGTGTTAGGGAATTGTTAAATTTGTGGATATGAGCAATATCAGGATTCTCTTTTTCTATCAATCTTAAAAGTTTGTTTCTGGCTTCAAAAGAGTAAATAACTTTAAAACCCATTTTTATCTTTCTAAAAATACTGCTTTTAATTTCACTGTTGAAATCTATATTTTCTACAAAATATTTTGAGTATTTTGTTGGTACATTCCTTTCATGCTTCATAGTAAAAGGAATAACCTGATGTCCACGATCCTGAAGCATTGAAGAAACATCAAACATATATCGCTCAACACCACCTTTGAGATAGTAGTATTTGTTGATTTGCAGTATTTTCATTTCTCTCCCTTCGATGTTCAGATAGGCTCTTGCGTCAAATTATCCTTGTGGAACGGAATATTTTTAATTCATCTTCAAGCTTTCCCGAATTTACTGCATAGATAGTCGTATGCAATTTCCTTCCATTTCG
>JAGMEZ010000049.1 GCA_023127905.1 Caldifarciminota bacterium | reverse complement strand
TTTATGAGATTGAAAACGGAGAGAAATATACGATAAATAAGGTAATTAAAAATCCCAAACCTGTTAAAGAATTTCTAGAACGTCAGGGAAGATTTAGACACCTTACTGAGGAATCGATCGAAATCATTCAAAAAAATGTTATTGACTCGTACAATAAACTTCTAAAGAGAGCAGGTTTAGATTTGGAAGTTCATGTTAAAGAATAAAGATTTGAGGGTTGGATTAAATATTGAAGTTAGAAAGATATCTTTCCTCTGTTATAAAACCAGGTAGATACATTGGAGAAGAGCTAAATACTGTTATAAAGGATCATAAGAAAGTTGATGTAAAAATTGCTCTCTGTTATCCTGATTTGTACGAAATAGGAATGAGCAATTATGGAATCAGTATCCTTTACAACATAATTAATAGAAGGAATGATGCTCTCTGTGAGCGTGTATTTGCGGTATGGACAGATTGTGAGCCTATCTTAAGGAAGCATAGAATTCCGATATTCACCCTCGAAACTAAAGCAGCACTTTCTCAATTTGACATTGTTGGTTTTAGCCTTGAGTACGAACTTACCTATACAAATATGATTAATATTCTTGATCTTGCTGGTATCCCCATATATTCGAACCTGCGAGGTGAGAAAGATCCGATTGTTATAGCCGGTGGAACTGCTGTATTTAATCCGGAACCTTTTGCTGATTTTATTGACGCAGTAGTGATTGGTGAAGGGGAGGAAGTGATAGAAGAAATCATCGATATTTTAAAGCCCCTAAAGTCGAAAAATGCAAAGCGGAAAAAAATTCTTGAAGCATTAAGTTCTATTCCTGGTTTATATGTTCCGTCTCTTCACACTTATGAAAAAATAGTTAAAAAAAGATACGTTAAGGAACTGTCAAAAGAAAATTATCCTTCTTCTCCTGTAGTTCCATATATTTCAATTACACACGATAGGTTAACGACCGAAATAATGAGAGGATGTACACAGGGTTGCCGTTTTTGTCAAGCAGGATTCATATCAAGACCACTTAGGGAGGTACCTATTGATGATGTAATAAGTATTGCTTCAACAGGAATTAAAAATACAGGGTGGAATGAAGTTTCACTCCTATCACTATCTGTTACTGAGCACTCAAAAATATATAACATTATAAAAAAACTAAAATCCGGGTTAGAAAATACGTCAATATCTTTTCCTTCTTTGAGAGGTGATGCTGTAACACAAGAATTTGCAGATGTTCTGAAAGATATAAAGAGGACATCACTTACTTTAGCACCAGAAGCAGGAACCGAGAGATTGAGAGTGGTAATTAATAAGAATATAGAAGATGATGCAATCCTTAATTCCTGTGAAGTAGCAATAAAAAATGGATGGAGGAAATTGAAACTCTACTTTATGATTGGTTTGCCAACTGAGACATCAATGGATATAGAGGGAATTGTTGACCTTGTGAAGAGAATAAGAAAAGTTACAGGGAGAAGTGCGTTGAAGATTAGCATATCACCCTTCGTCCCGAAACCACATACTCCTTTCCAAAGAATGGCACAGGATTCGTTAGAACTTTTAAGAGAGAAAGAAATTTATTTGATACATGAAATTGATCCAAAGAGGATTGAAATAAGCTGGAGAGAACCAGAGGTATCTTTTCTCGAAACTATATTTTCAAGGGGGGATCGCTCTCTTTCTAAAGTAGTTGAAACTGCCTGGAGGATGGGATCTCGCTTTGAGGAATGGAGTGAACAATTTAATTTCAATATATGGAAAGCTGCTTTTGATGAAACAAAAATTGATCCATATAAGTTTACCTCTTCGTTGAATGGAGAAAGACTACCGTGGGATTTTATTGATACGGGAGTAAAAAAAGAATTTCTCGAAAGTGAAGAAAGAAAGGCGTTGGTAGGTGAGCGGACAGTGAGCTGTATGGTATCGTCTTGCAATGGTTGCGGGGCTTGTGATCAGGATACAGTTAAAAGAGTTGGTAAGATTCCCCTCAGATATACAGAAGAGTACGATTTTAGGTTTGGTCGGAAAAAGAAGAAAACTGTGACATTTTCTCCCCTTTCGAAGAGAAGAGTAAGGCTGAGATTTTCGAAGACAGGAAGCTTGAGATTTATCTCTCATCTTGATACATTACAGCTTATTGTTAGAGCAATAAAAAGGGCAAACATAAATGTTGCTTATAAGAAAGGTTTCAGGAAACGTCCGCAGATTGCCTTTGGACCACCTCTTCCAATATTTGTTTCAGGGAGAAGGGAGTGTTTTGACCTTTTCTTTGAGCAGCCATTATCAATGGATTTAAAATCATCATTAAACAGGATACTCCCAAAAGATTTGAGAATCCTCGATGTAAGGAAAGTATTTATAAAATCTCCTTCACTTTCAAAGATTGTATCGCTTCTTCATTATAGAATCGGACCAGTTGAGCTTGGTGAGAAGAGAATAATGGAGTTTCTAAAACAGAAAGAAGTATTTATTGAGAGAAAGAAAAAAGATGGCGAGTGTATGATAAACATAAGAAAATTTGTCTATTCACTAGAGAAAAATGAAAATTATGTTGATGTTCTCATTAAGTTTCTCCCTGAGGGTAGTATAAAAGTAGAAGAGTTACTTTCCTCTTTGAATATCCAAAGCAGTGATGACTTAATGATAGAAAGAATTGGAATGTTTGCTGATGTGGATGGTAAGTTGATAGATCCTTTTGATTATTAATGAAGATAATACCTGGTTTATCAGGGAGGCTAAAGAAAAATGAGTAAAAATAGGATTATTTTTAGTACTACAGTAAATGAAATAAGAGTGGCACTGGTTGAAAATAATGAACTGAGAGAATTCTTTGTAGAGAGAGCAGATATAGAAAGAATGGTTGGGGATATTT
>JAGMEZ010000489.1 GCA_023127905.1 Caldifarciminota bacterium | reverse complement strand
AGGAAATCGCATTTAACGAATATGTAATTATTGGTCATCATTTTTCCACATTTTATATTTTCAAAATTGACTCCTCTGGCAATGAAATCTGGACAAAGGAATATTGGGGATATGGAAAAGGTCGCACGGGGCAACAAACCTTGGATGGGGGTTTTGTAATTGCTGGATCTATTGGCGATATCACGCTTATGAAAACAAACGCTATTGGCGATTCCGTGTGGACAAAAATACATGGTGGGATTGAAAGTGAACGTGCCTATTCAGTTAAACAAACTTCAGATGGAGGCTATATTATAGCAGGTTATGTAAATACATCGCCTGGCATTATTGATATATTGCTTATCAAAGTGGACCAATTTGGCGACTCAATCTGGACGCAAACATATCATTACGGTGATCAAAGCATTGCGTGGTCGGTGCACCAAACCTATGATGGCGGTTTCATTATAGGAGGAGAAACAAAGCCATTGGGAGCTGGCGGAAAAGATGTTTACCTTCTGAGGACTAATTCATTGGGCGATTCTCTCTGGGCAACATCATATGGAGGATCTGCTAATGATGGAGCATACTCTGTTCAACAAACAAAGGATGGTGGCTATATCATCGGCGGATGGACGTTGTCTTTCGGTTCAGGGCATTATGACGCGTGGTTAATCAAACTCAATTCCATCAAACTTATATCACCAAATGGAGGCGAAGTGTTTGCGCCTGAAACAACAATCACCATCGCCTGGTCATGTGAGAAAAATCCATACGTTACTGCATATCGTCTTCTTTTCTTCGCAAATGAAAGTAATATTCCCATAGACACCATAGCAACTGATATTTCAGCAGACAGCACATCTTGGAGGTGGAATATTCCGCACATAAATTCCGCAGATTGTCGCATAGAGATACAATCACTCGATTCCATTGGATCTATCATTGGCACGGATGAAAGCGACAGCAACTTCACAGTTGGCCAAATTGGAACAAAGGAAACCTTTCGTGTTTATCCCAATAATCCTCATATGCGGTTTTATGCGTCCCCTAATCCCTTTACCTCAATGACCAAGCTCGAGGTACTTGGGTACTAGCAAAAACCAAAATGCCCATCTGCAAATCTACGACGCAAGCGGACGCTTGGTGAAGTCGGTCAAATTAGAAACCACCTCCTGCCAACTCGGCGCTGATTTGGTTCCAGGAGTGTATTTTCTGAAACTTACTATTGGTGAGCATAAGAAGATACAGAAGTTAATTAAAATCAGATAG
>JAGMEZ010000488.1 GCA_023127905.1 Caldifarciminota bacterium | reverse complement strand
GAAACACCAATTTTCCTAATTTCTGATTTTCCTGCTTTTTTATGTCACCCTTTTCTAAACCAGCAAGTTCTCAAATTTATCTACATTTAAAGTATATGTGCATCTGTAGTTTTAATAACTTTACACAAAACGTTATTTTGACCTTTAGTTTTTATATCATATATATGGAGTAGTGTCAAGGGTAGATTGGAAAAAAATGTAGATCGGGCGTGGTAAGTTCAGGATTGACGGAAAATAAAAAAAGCGGACACGAATGTGTCCGCTTTTTTTTATAGTTACCTTTACTTAATCAGAAGTGGTTACAAAATACGGGAAAAGCCAAGCATTTGAATCATAGGGGTCTTCAGTATCGTCGAGAGTCTCCTTATCTATTAAGTCAAAGGCAGCATGATGGAGCACGTTGACTGCTCCTGCCATATTCGATGGTGCAAACCATACACCCGTATAAACGCCATCACCAATGCGGGTGAATCGTGATCTGTGATGGTGTATGTGTCTCCTCCAGGAATGGAGAAAAACATAGTCAGCAATGGCACCACTGTTCGTATAGACTGTGAGAGAGCATTCCTCTTCAGGAGTCAGTGTTACAACGTCTTCCTTCTCAAAGAGGGCAAGCGGGTCGGTGAAAAGAGTATCGGGATAACTATCACAGATTAGTCGTACACTGTCAATCTGGACTGTATTTGGATCTGAAGTTATTTCTGCACCGGATACCATATCTAATCTCCAACCTCTTCTGTGCTGGGGATCCTCATTTGTTGGAAGAATCCTTTTGAAGATGGCGTATCGTTGACCATAATCTGAGAAACCTTTTGTGTAGTGTATAATCGTATCGGGTGGAAACACGCTATCGGTAGATGAAAAGAGATGAAGTGTTCCATCAAATTCTCCAGACCAGGAAACAAATGCAGAATCGCCAACTATATCTATGATAATTTGAATGGCTGGGTCAGGTTCGATTTCCCTGTACCAGAAGTATGTGGTAACAGGAGTAAAAGCATACAATGAACCCCCTGTGGTATCCTCCTCACCGTAATGATTGTCTGTTTTGAAGTATGAAGAATTGTCTCCCAAGAGCCATTGAATTGCTTCCTCATCATTGACTGGTTCATCCTCTCCGACCGATTCTTTCCCGCATCCCCACAATATTAAACCGAGAAGTACTATTAAGAGAACTGTTAGTTTAGGAAAGTTTTTCATGTTTACCTCCTTTCTTTCCTTTTTTCTTTATTAGATGCTACACAAGCAATTTGGTTTAAAATTATTTGTCATGGTTCCATCCTTTTTGTTTTTCCCAAATTCTTTATAATCTTTCTAATAGCTTCTCCAAACCGCTCCTCAAAAAGTAGAAATTTCGCCTGCTGTTTTACAGTAAGGACTGACATCACCTCCTCTCTTAGTTTTTCTTCTTCCTCTTTTTGTTCTTTATCAAATTCAATAATATCGTTTATCATATTCTTAATCTTTTTATCTGACTTTTCCTTATCTAATAATTCCTTGAGTTTCAAGAGTTTTTTTCTCCTCTCTCTAAATGTTGTCCTTCTATGATTTTCAATTTTTTTTAGTTTTGGAAAAAATGTCACCATTTGCTCTTCGTTTAAGTCAAGGAATTCCGTTAATTTCCATATCTTTATTGCTTCTATCATTCTGTGTGATTTACTATCTTCTGGTGGTGGTCCTTCATGTTCCTGGGCAAAAATAGAGACCGAGAAAAGAAAAATTAGTATAAGTAGCATAAATAATATACTTATTCTTCTCATTTTAACCCCCTTTAAAATCAAGATTTTTTAGTTCTTCAACAAGTTTATTTACTTCGTCATCTGAGAGTTCATTTATAAGAATTGTCATTTCAGCATTATTTACCCATTCTTCATCAATTGCATTTTTTAAATCTGTAACAATAGTATCGTTTTTTATGAGAGATTTTAATAGATAATTGTTAACATCTTTATCGTCCTCGTAAACAAATTGGTCAGGATTAAGAAAAAGTGTATAGTAATCTGTTTTTCTTTGATTACGAATACCAATTATAGAAACGATGAAGACAAGGATGAGTGTAAATCCGAAACTCAAACTGTAAGCCCATTTTCTCTTTTTTCTTACCCGAATAGTTCTTTCTTTAATCTGTTCCATAACGAGAGGGAAAAGCGCAATTTTTTTGGCATTGCGGAGTTGAGGAACGCTGTCTTCTTTAAAGATTTCAAGGGTTCTCTCGATTTGTAAGAATTTCGATTTGCATATTTCACAATGATTCATATGTTCTCTCATCTTGTTTTCTTCATGGTGGGGGAGAAGCCCTTCAATAAAGTCCATTAGTCGGTTTGAAAAATCTCTACAATTCATTTATATATCTCCTTTTATAGAATGGAGGTCCTTCAATTTCTCACTAAGTTTTTCAACTGCAAAATGATACAGTGCCTTTGCTGTACCTTCTTTACATTTTAGAACTTTAGAAAGATTTTTATATGGCATATTTTCATAAAATCTCAGTGTAAAAGCTAATCTTTGTTTTGGTGGAAGTTCTTTTACAGCTTCATCTATCCGTTGAAAAACCTCTTTTCTTTCAATCTCCTGTTCAGGGTTATTTCCGGATGATAACCTTGGATCGAGTTCGACCATTGGTTTTCTTTTTTTTATATAGTTAATAGAAAGATTGTACGCAATCCTCACAAGCCATGTATAAATTGATGCTTCACCTCTAAATCCTTTTCTTTTCATAAATGCAATAACTAACGTCTCCTGTGCTATTTCTTCTGCATCATCTACATTTCTCAAAATTCTAAAAACAACGTTATATAACCTTTCTCCATACATATCGACAATCTCGCGGAAAAGTTTTTCATCACCTTCTCTAAATTTCTCAATATCAAACTTTTCCATTCCTTACTAATTTGACAAAATTCCCTAAAAAAGGTTTAAACTATTTCTCTTTCAAATAAGTTAGATTTTGCACACTATTTCAATCCCTTCAGCTTTCTAAGAAAGAGTTCAAAAAGAAAAAAAACAGAAATAAAAAGAAGAATAAAAATGCTGTTTTCAAAGTGAATTTTACTTTTTTTGTAGAGTATCAAGGGTTTTAATGATAATTTACCTATCGTTTCCTTTTCCGTTGTAATTGATGTTCCACCACTTGCCTCCGATATGTTATCGAGCAGGAGGGGGTTTGGTTCTGTATTAAGATTTTCTATTTCTTGTGAATCTATTTGAAAGTCAAGTGTTGGTTTATTTTTAATATTTTTAGGGAATTTAACTTCTGCTTGAACAGAGTACTTTCCTGGTTCAAGAATTGAAGTGGATTTTTCATAGTTGCCTTTTCCAGTATCTTTCATCATAAAATCCCTGATTGTTTTACCATCTTTCTTAAGATGAAGAACGATAATACCACCTTCGGTAGGATTCATCATTTCGTCATACAGTGTAGTTAGGATTGTAATGGGTTCACCCCAGAGGAGTTTTGTCTTTTCCATATAGAGTACGACTCTTTCTTCTTCCTTTCTGACTGCAAGCCACCTGATTATATTGTTAACGAATTCATCGAAGAGATTTGGACTTTCTTTTACAGCAAATGAGAGCATCTTCCAGTGCCAGAGATTCTCTCCTGTAAAAGCAGCAATTTTACCCCTTCCATAATTCAAACCTCCGAAAAGAGGTACATTTTGTGAACCTTTCTTTTTCCCTTCAAGATAGACTTCTGTAAGTGGTTTTGACATTTTTATTCGTAAAGGGTTTGATAGAGGAGGTAGTGAAGCAGGGAAATTACCGTCTATCTTAAAAATAGGTGAGTTGAGTCCAATCTGAGTAATAATTGGTTCAAAATCACCTGAAAGAGGATTTCCTGATGTAATGAAAGGGTAAGCATTTCTAAATTCCTGAAAATCAGGAACACTGTTGCCGATTATTAAAAGACCCATACCCCCTTGTGAGATTTTTTTTAATATTTCATTAAAAAGATTTTTATCTATTGTTTTAGGATTAATAAGAATGAGTATATCTGAGTTCAGGATTGTTTCATAATTAAGATTTCCTTTAGTCTCTTTTTCTTTATGTTGTATTAAAAATTGATGTGCCCTAATCTTTGAGAAACTAACTAAATCGATATAATTCTGTGATGAAAGAAAATCCCTGAGAAACCGGAAATCCCAGTTTAATTTAAAAGCAAGGAGAACGACTGCTTTTCTTTTTTTCAAAACTTTTACAGTAAAATTCTTTTTATTATCTTCCGTGTTTGTCTCGTGTTCGAATGAGCTTACGATTACCTCAAAATTTTCTACTCCAGCTTTTTTAGGAATGAAAGATAATTGTACAGGATAATCGACACCCGACTCAAATAGAGGAATCTTTTCTTTGCCCAGAACCCTTCCACTCCTTTTTATTTCTACTATTACATCTTTCCTGGCGATTCCACTGTTGCTCAATACGATAGTAACAGGGACCGTATCTTCCTTATAAACAATAGGATTAACCCTCAATCCGGAAATCTTAACATTATTTTCTTCAATAATCTTTCCAACTTTAACTGAGTACACCGGAAAGGGTAAACGTTCAGCAATCTCAACAGGGTCTTCACCTGCTGTATTTCTTCCATCACTAATAAGAAATAGTGCTGAAGGCGGATTCTCTTCCATTGTAGAAGCCAATTTGAGAACGTCGCCAATCAATGTTGTTCCTTTATTTATCTCTGTCGAGTCTTCTGGTGTATAGATTCTATCTGAGAAGTATAAAAGTTTGATATTTGTTTTTTTCTCATAAGATGGATATAGTGAATTTCTAAAAAAATTGAGTGCCTCTGTTTTTCTTGAAATACCTTCTATTTCTGCATCCATACTGCCAGAAGAATCAAGGAGAACAAGAACAGTGGGTTTTTCTTCTTTTGAAAATCGGAATTCGATTATAACCGTAAAGAGAGCAGAGAATATGAAAAAAAAGACAATTGTTCTTATAATGATAAATAGAGTTAACCATAGTTGTGTTAACTCGTCCCGTATTCTTCTGTAAGTAATGATGGAGAGAACAAGTGCTGCAATAAGAAACAGCACATAAAAAGGAATGTAGATTTTGGTTAGATAAAAAAATATAGACAT
>JAGMEZ010000487.1 GCA_023127905.1 Caldifarciminota bacterium | reverse complement strand
AAATAGCTTTTCCTGTGGTCTTAATCCCCATTCAGTAGTTGGGGGTGACTTTGACGGAGATGGTGACATTGATCTCTGCACGGTAAACTATGGTGATAATGACCTTTCTATTCTTCTCAATGAAGACGCACTTGTCGTTATTGCTACGAATCCCTATCAATTCCAAATCGATGCTCAGAAATCAACGAATGTTACAGCAGCTTTCAATACTGATCTGAACGTTTCAACACTTGATTCTACATCCTTCTTAGTTTTAGGAACACAAACAGGTCCTCACTACGGTACCATATCGTACGATGGTGATTCGCTCACGGCAACCCTCAATCCGAACACTGATTTTATCGATGGAGAAATAGTAACGGCAATTCTAACAAAAGATATCCAGGCAACAACCGGCGTTTACCTCAAAGGTTTTACCTGGAATTTTACAACAGAAATTACAACTCCTTCAAGTGGGACATTTGGAAATGCAATAAATTATGGTGCGGGGACAGAACCGCGAGGAATGTTTGCGGGGGACCTGGATTTCGATGGCGATGTCGATATTGTGACAGTTTTAAGTAATTACCCAAATCCAGGTGCTGCGATTGTGCTCTTGAATAATGGAGATGGAACGTTCGGTTCTCCATCTTCTTACTCGCTCGGTGCTGCAGATCCTCTTTCCGTATTTGGTGCAGACCTTGATGGAGACGGCGATATAGACATGGCAACAGCACATAATGAACCCGGTACATCACATCTTGTTATCATGAAAAATAACGGAAATGGAGTCTTTTCCCTTTATGCATCGTATGCACCAGCCGTCCTCGGTCAGGATATCTCCGGAGGAGATTTTGACTTAGACGGTGATATTGACCTGGTAATGGGTGATTCATGGGGAACGAACCCATGTGTTCTGGTTATGGTGAATAACGGGAGTGGTAACTTTTCGGGTCCTTATGCGTATTCAACGGGTCTCCATACACGCGGTCTTGCTACTGCAGATGTAGAGAATGACGGTGATATAGATATCATTGTTTCCGATAACGCGAGTAGTATATCAATTCTATTAAATGATGGTAATGGAAATTTCCCAATTCTTGCTGTCTATCAAACCGCAAGCAATCCAAATGGTCTCTATGCCAACGATCTTAACGGAGATGGGTATACAGATATTGCAGCTGCTAGTTACAGTGGAGATAACGTTCAGGTTTTGTTGAATAACGGCAATGGTACTTTCGGAAGCGCTTCAAGCTACAACACAGGGTCAAATACAAGACGCATCACGGGTGGTGATTTTGATGGAGATGGAGATATCGACCTGTCGGTTAGTGTTAATGGTGCTGATTCTGTTTCTGTTATATTCAACAATGGGAATGGAACGTATACAAGTCTTACGAAGTATCATGTCGGAGATAATCCGTGGGGAATTAGATCCGCTGATTTTGACCTTGACGGAGATTTAGATATTGCAAGCGCAAACTACAATTCCGATAATGTATCGATTCTCTTCAATCATAACATGGTAATTGAGGAAGCGGAAGCTCTCCTGTCCAGACGACCTTACCTTAAGGTGTACCCCACGATCTTCAGCAACTACTTTACCATTGAGTATTGGCTGGTAAAAAATGCAAGAGCTGCAAAATTAAATGTATATGATATTACCGGACGATTGGTGAAACGGTTTGTAGTGCCTTCTACTTACTCCTTAGTGCCTACTGCCGTTACGTGGGATGGGCGAGATGAGATGGGAAGGACGGTGGCATCCGGGGTCTATTTCTGCAGGTTGAAAGCGGAGGGCCTAAGCATCACAAAAAAGGTGCTCTGCATTCGCTAGCTGATTCTTTTCGCTTTTGACCTTCGGTATATAAGTGTAGGGACGTTCAATTGAACGATCCTACTTCAGTCCCATCCTCGCGAATAATTTACGTAAACGACAGATATACCTTCTCTATCTGCTTTGCAATGGTGGGCCAGAGGTAGTTCTTCCTGATGTGCTCCCTTAATGTATCTGATTTTTCCTTTTTGAGGGATCGGTTGATGGCATCTCTAATGGATCCAATGCTTCCGGGATCGACATAGATTGCATCATCACCGAAATATTCCATTGTTCCGCCGTATTTTGTGATAACAATTTTTGCACCTGCAAGTCCGGCTTCAAGTGCGGCAAGACCCGGAGTTTCGAAGATTGAAGGGAGAACAAATGTGTCACAGGCAGCATAAGCTGACTCAAGTAAAGGAGAATCATGGGGTAAAGGTTTGAACACAGTTATATTTTTGTTTTCATTTATCTCTTTCATACATTGTTCGCCGTATGGTGTTTTTATAACAGGACCTATGAAGACAGATGGTGTATCAAGACCTTTTACAGCACGAACCAAATTAAGTGTATTTTTTCTTCCGTTTCCGATATATCCTACATAGAGGATGAAATCCTTTATTCCGAATTTCTTAAAAAAGAGTTCAGGATTTGCATTATAAAACCGTTCTTCAACACCGTTATGAATCAATGTTACCCTATTTTCTGGAACTCCAAAACCTTTTATAATAAGTTTCCTCTCCCTCGGTGTATTAGGTAGAATTCGATCTGCCCTATCGAGCAGTTCCTTCGTATAGATATGTGGAG
>JAGMEZ010000486.1 GCA_023127905.1 Caldifarciminota bacterium | reverse complement strand
AAAAAACATTTAGTCACTGATTATCATGGATGTATATATTCCTTGCAGCGATATCATTAATTATATATAACGAAAGAACATACTGTTAGTTCCATGAAAACAAGCAACCAAACTGACACAAAACTTCCTTCAATTAATTTTGCACGGTTGAAACAGTATCTATAATCTAAATGTGGCAAGAATTCAATTCGTGCCATTTCTACTGTAAATCTGCACTTCTTTCTTGGTGCATTGTTAAATTTGCTGTGAAAATAAAAAGAGCCAGATTCACAGTTCTGTTCCTACAATGTGGTTAAATACGTTTTAATCATTGCAATAAATTCGCTTTGTTTTTCAGGAGAAAGCCTTAAGAAGGTAAAAGAAATCTTGAAAACTCCAAACAACTTTAAAAAACCCTTTTCTTTAAGCTGGAGTCGTACAACATCACCTGTGTTTGTTACTATTGCTGTCTCTCCCCCACCACATACCCTAACACCAATACCATTGATTGCCTTATGTTTGACAGTGGAAATATCTTTAATATTCGAAAATTCTATTTCACAGTATGCAAGAAATCCAAGTTTAATCCTCAAATTGCGATCAGTAACATCTATAAATGAAAACCATTTTATTGCGAAAAATATAAAAAAAATCAAGCCACCAACAAGAGAAGGGAGAATTGCGTCTATCCTTTGTATTACAATTCCAAAAATGAGTCCTATGCAACATATGAACAAAAGAATCTCCCAAGGGAATTTTAGGATAGGGTTGTGTGAAAAAGAAAACTTTCTCATTCTGTTTATTTTTTCTTTTCACAAAGCGCGACACCTACACATGCTGAAACCTGGGGTCACATATTAAAGATTTATCGCAGGTAGAACCTGCTCCTACAATTATTTGTTTTCTTCGTTCCTTATTACCCACTCTTCAATCATCCCCCAAAGTTCATCAGGTGTTTCCGATGAAATACTCGAGATATATTTACATGCTTTATATCCCCATACTGCAATACTATCCACTCCAAGATTCAAAGGAATATCCATTGCATCTAAAACGTCTTTTTGTTTCTCACGAGGTACCTTGAATGCTTGAGACCATATCTGAACTTTCTTCCCAAATTTTTCTGCTGCTCTCTGCAGTTTCCTTGTCTCAGCCTTCACATAATCTTTAAGTGGTTTTCCAAATAGAATTCCATAAGGATCTGTCGCAAGAACTTCAAGACTAGGAAGAGATGCAATCTTTGTTAAAAAACCTTCATCTGCTTCCGGAAGAATGCAGACAGCGTTTCTTAGTCCTTCTTTCTCAGCTGCACGTGTTACAAAAGATAAAAAATCAATAATAGATTCCATCTTAAAAAAATCAATCTTTGTACTTTTTTTAAGAGGAAAATCTGTTTTATAATATTCTTTATACTTTTTTAAACACGATGAACATCTACAACACCACAAACCACCTTTTGAAAAATGTTGATAAAAATGTGGTTCATCCCAGAAAACAAATTCTGCTCCCGATTTGGCTGCACTCTTTATCCATGTCTTCAACAATTTTCTGAACCTGTCATTGTTGGGACAAGCAGCTGGAACCTTTTCAAAGATTGAATCTATCTGACATATCTTAGGATACTTTGTTATCCAGGATGAATATGCTTCACCTCCAAAGAAACCTCCAACACCCCATGCATCAAGCCAAACCTCCAAACCCTGATCTTGCGATATCTTCACAATATCATGTATCGTTTTCTCATAAAATTCAAAATCATTCTCACTGTATGTATGAACAACAAAATCAAAACCAATAGTCTTTAATAGACGCATATCAGTTTCAATGTGCTCAAGTATCCTATTCCCAAAATAACTTACACCAAATTTCAACCTGATATCTCCCTTCCAGATAAAACTCTTTTAGCCACAGATTATCACAGATAATCTATTAAATATATTTTAAACATGTATAACTAATTTGTCAATAACTTTCTTTAAGTGCCATCGGATTGCTAATCATTTTCGAGATTTAACATTAAACCTTCCTTCTTATATTTGAAATTATAGCTATATCTCAAAAACATCTGTATCTTTATATCAGAAAAAAAGGATATAGTCAATAAATTATTTTAGATTTTCTCCCCTATAAAGAAGAGCATTAAGGTAAGGATTATTTCTGGAGTGCAATGACGGTGGAGAGAGAACCGAAGCAATTTCAAAAGCCTGTGGCTATCCTCATAAACAAAACCATTATTTTATTCAAGCATTACAATTTTTTTAGTAATACTTTCTTTTCCCTGGATTAACTTCACAAAATAAATGCCAGCCGACACTGGATTATGTTTCTCATCCCTACCATTCCAGAAAATAGTAGTAGTTAGAGGACAATTGTCAGCGGTTAGTGAGAAAGATTTAACCAATCTTCCACTTAAGTCATAGATACGTAATGTAACCCCTGTCTTATCACTGGGCACTCGGCTTTGAAGACTGAATACTGTTTTTTTGCTGAATGGATTGGGGTAAACCTTAAAAGAAAGAACTTTATTTCCTGGCTTGGGACTTTTACCTGATTGAACCCCTGTTTCAAATTCCATTATTTTCACGAAAATATCGGTTCCTGATACCCCTATTCTTCTATCTGTCCAGGAAAAGAATATTTTTCCCTCATTATCCATAGAGACATCTACATCTGTCTGTTGGCACAGACCTATGTCATTGTTCACCTTAAAATTCTGTCCGTAAGAAGCACCACTGGAAAGATATCTCTGACAATAAACATTAAAATTTCCATCCCTTTCATCCATCCATGCTATAACGAATTTCCCCAGAGGAGAAATAGCGACTGATGGCAAATATTGCTCTGTCCCCCATCCATCATCATTGACTCTGAGATTACCACCAATATGATTTCCTGTACTGTCAAATCTCTGGGTATAAATATCAGTTTCAGTGTTCCTTAAGTCTTCCCAGGCAATAACAAAATTACCTGATATATCTATTTCAACCTGTGGGCAGAATTTCTGTGCAAGTGAAGAGTCGTCATCCACCCTGAAGTTACCACCTGTAGGTGTTCCAGTAGAGTCGAAAATGTTTGCATAAATACAACCATCACCTACAAAAGAGATAATAAAACTTCTATTATAGAAAATGGCAATTGAAGGAGTAAAACCTGGGATAGTATCATCGTTTACTTTGAAAGAACTAACGAGAGGATTCCCATTTTTATCATACATTCGTGCCAATATATTCGAATTTTCATCCCAAGTAACAATAAATCCTCCGTTGATATTCTTTGCTACATCGGGAAAAAACTGGTCATTCTGAAGTGTATCATCATTGATTCTAAAATTACTTCCTATAGAATTGCCATAAGCATCGAACATCTCTCCATAAATGTCCCAATTGTTTTCTCTTGAATCCATCCATACGGTAACGAAGTTTCCTAAAGTATCTTCTGCTATAGAAGGAAGAATTTGATCGTTAGATAACAGATCATCATTTACAGGTGTGTTACTTCCTATGAGTGAACCTGATGAATCAATCCTCTGAATAAAAATATCCCAGTTATGCTTCCGTAAATCCTGCCATATAACTACAAAATCTCCTTTGAAGGGAACAGAAATAGAGGGATATGCCTGATGAGCACCTAAGAGATTGTTAGTTACTATTGTGTTAGGACCTTGAGAAACACCCATTGAATCATATCTCTGGAAATAAACATCAAACTCGCCTATTTCTTCATCCTGAAATACGACAACAGCACCGTAGCTATCACCCGTTACTAATGGGAAATTTTGCGACAAGGTATCAGTCCCTGTATTTACCTGGAAATTGGAACCGATGGGATTTGCATTTGAATCGAATATTTGTGCATGAATATTAATATCTCCATTTCTCTCATCATCCCAAACAACAATGTATCCACTTTTAATTATAGAAACAGACGGATTTCCGTGATATACAGTGTCTACATCATCATTAATCCTGAAATTCGTCTCGATAGAACCTGTATATTCCATTCTTGCACCATAGATATTTGGAAAACCCTCTCTGTAGTCCTGCCAGACAATGACTCTATATAAATTTTGTGATTCAGAAATTGAGGGAGTGTATTGAGCAACATCTGTTACATCATCGTTTACCTTAATATTGGACCCCATTGGATAATTCCACCAAAAACTTTGAGCATATATATCAAAGTTCCCATTCCTGCTATCCATCCAGGTTACAGTATAAATATCATATCCCAAGATTGACACAGCAGGAAATCCCTGCTCTCCACCAGTATGATCATTAACAATAAAATTTGCCATATAAGGGCTTCCATCTACTAAATAGAATTGTGCAAAAATATCAGGCACCCAGGTTCCATTCCTTGTGTCCTGCCAGACAATGACAAACATCCCATTATCAAAAAGAGCGACTGAAGGAGATGAGTGCTTATGACCAATATCATCATTGACTTTAATAGCAGATGAAATTGGATTGCCTTCTTCATCAAACACCCTTGCATAGATATAATCCCCCTGAACCCAGGCAACTACAAACTTTCCATCCGCATTCATTGAGATTACTGGAGCAGCATTTTCCTCAAATGTAAACTGGTTTATCCTAAAATTGCCACCAATCGGAATACTATTATTTGTAAATCGTTGCCCGTAAATTGTATAATCACCCTCTCTCTCATCCATCCACACAACAACAAAATTTCCACTTAAGTTTGATGCAACGGAAGGCAATTGTTCAGAGAATGTCTCTGGAAAATTATATTCACTAACCGGAAAATCATCTATACCCCATAAAAGGTTAGCAAATAAAAAGCTTAATAATAAAAATAGTACTATAAGTTTCATCTTATTCACCTGGTGGAGAGTTTGATAGAATTAATCTTAAAGGTATTGTTCTCCCTACTCCCCTTACCTCATAAACTACTGCCGCTTCACCTTCTCCAACAAGATTGCCACTCAGATCGTACGCACAGTAGTAAACACATCCTTTCGCTCTTACTGCAATTCTTCCATTCTGAACAGCGGGGAAATAATAAGAGAAAGGGTTTTGAAATTCAAGCTTGTTGACTAAGGCATTAGAAGGAAAAGGAGGTCTAACAGCACCTGCTATACATGATTGATTAAGTGAGGAAGGCACAAGTTGATGCACGGTTGTTTTTATACCACCGGGATACATTCCATCTGCCATAGTAGAAAAATCCTCTGCAGCAAGTTGAATGCTATGCATATTAAACTTAACCTCAGTAATCTTTGCCCGATCCCTTGATGTTATGTAGTTTGGAATTGCGATTGTTCCCAAAATCAGCACGATTGAAATGGATATTATTATTTCCTTTAAAGTTATTGGACTTTTATTCATTTTTCCTCCTTGTATAATTATGCGTCTTACCTAATAATTTCCATAGTTAGATATAATATCTAATGTATCGAGTTGACTTTTATTAGATTTCAGAGATTTTTGACTTCTTTTGGAAATCTCTTTCTTTTGAAAAACTGAAATATAAAACTGAATAAAAGAATTATAAGACCGATTATTGATAATATTTTTCCAACAGAATATGATCCATCTTCGTAGATGAAAACAACAGAATGCACTCCTGGTTCAAGCAGTATAGAGCGTAGTGTATAGTTCGCAAGGAATACCTTCGTCTTCTTTCCATCAACATAAGCATGCCAACGAGGATAGAAGTTTTCACTAAGTACAAGAAAACCTTTATTTTTTATTTGAGCATCGATTTTAATTTCATTAGCACTGTAGTCTTTAATGAAAACAGTTGAACCCCCATGTATTGAATCAGGATGAGAAATTCCAGGATCTTCTTCAAGGAGGACAGTATTTAAGGGGTCAAATTCTTCCGATTTCATAAATCTAAGGAGAGATTCCTTATCATTAAACTTCTTGAAATCTTCAACGAAAAACACCCTGGGAGAACACTCCTCGTTTTTATATATTACATACTCTAAAGTATCATTCCTATAAACCTGATGAACAGGTGTATATCCAGAGAAGTAATCCCTCCATTGTCCAATTGCTTCCCTTGTTCTTTCATCAAACTTAAAATCTAAAGATTCGGGGGGAAGTGGAACTCCTATTATATATTTTCCATTCAGGACATTTATCATTTTTGGATATTCAATTAGATTCATCGGCGAAAACATAACACTCTCACCCGCTCCAATCAATTCTTGATACCTTCTGATAGGGTTTGGATGATACCCACCAAGACTCTGAATACCATTTAAAATAAGTATCCCATCGTTTGAACGCCGATAATGGAGAGGGAAAATTCTAAAAAGATTTTTATCGTTCTCTAAATATTTTATAACCTCATCTTTTTTATAATATTCAGATGGGTGTTGTACATCAGCTAAAAATCGTTTCTCAATGAACCATTGGTCAAATAACATAACAATAAGTAAGCCAAGTATTAAATAGATCGTTTTCAACCTTTCCTTTTGAAATAGAAGAATTAAGACAAAACAAACAATCGAGATAATTATAGATTTTCCTAAACCTTTTATAAATAGAGGATAATTTTCAGTAAATGCTTTTAATTTATTTGTACTCTGAGGTAACATAAGATAAGAAAAGTGTGATTTAATAAAGGAGATAAATCCATCTTTCCCTATTACTGCAATAAGTGCAAAAATGAGATAACATCCTATAAAACAGAGAAGTGCAATAATTATCCTTTTATTGTCTTCTTTTTTAAGTATTCTCTTTAATCCAAAGGCGGAGACAACAACAGTTGAGAATGTTAGAATATAAAAGATGAGTGATGGAGCTCGGAACTTCTTAATTCCAGGTAGGATATAGTAAGCTATTTTGAAAACAGGTGTATTTTTCCCGAGAGCAAGAAGAAGGGCTGCAATCCCGATGAAGAAAAAAAACTTAACATTCCTATCCTTAAAACAAAAGAATAAACCTATTACTAAAAGAATGAGAGGAAGAATCCCAAAATATTCACTATGTAACTTAAAATAATTTCCACCCCAGTAATGTCCTTTAATTCCTGAAAATTCTGGAACAAAAAGATCAATGAGTTCAGCGGTTGGCATCGACCATGATGTAGTATATTCATACCCTTTCGTTTGACCTCTTGCACCAAAACTTAGATTTCTATAAACAGGAAGGAAAGAAATAGAAATAATCATTCCAAGAACAACCAAACCTATCATAAAAAGGGAAGCTATCTTCAAAACACCCTTCATTTTAAGGTTTTTTCGCTCACCGAAAAGGAGAAAGACTAAAAAGAAGATTGAAAACCCTACAGCATAGTACGTCATCTGAAAATGTCCGGCAAGAAATGCAAGTGAGGTTATCCCTGCAAAAAAGACAAAATAGAAAAATTTCCGCCGCCTCACCCCCTTAAGAATAAAGAGCAACATCAACGGTAGAAGAGAAACAGAGATAGCCCTTCCAAGATGACCGGCATAAGTGGTTGATATGAAAGAACCGGAAAACATGTAACATAATCCACCCATTATAGAAGGAAAAATACCAAGCTTCATTTCCTTCAATAAAAGGTAAATCCCAAGCCCTGCAAGAAATGTATAAATTACAAAAAGAAA
>JAGMEZ010000485.1 GCA_023127905.1 Caldifarciminota bacterium | reverse complement strand
GACAAACACGACATTACCTACCAGTATCTTAACAAATCGACTTCTGGGACACTTACCTTTACAGCACCTGATAAACCTGGAGAATACGATTTTAGAATGCATGATACTGATAGTAACGGCAAAGAAGTTACTCATGTGACGTTTACTGTGAAATAGAAATGATAAATCCGATGGAAAATTAAACACAGAAAATAAGAGATATTTTAAAAGGGATTTATAATGATACCCCGCACGTAAAATTATTATCAATAATTTTGGTGCGGGGTAAATATTAGGAATTAAAGATGTTTAATAGAAAAGATAGACTTATTTTGAAGAGTGTTTTTTTTATTTTAATCTGGTGTTGCTCTTTTCTCTTGTTACCCAGTTGTTATAGACAGGGGTCTGCAAAGGAGAATCATACTATTGAACATTCAGAAGGATTCACAGATGAAGATTTTAAAAAGCATCTGGAAGAAATAAAGGAACTCATACCTGATGAGGGATTTACGATAATAATTCAAAAACCGTTTGTTGTAATTGGAAATGAATCCCCTGAAAGGGTTAAATACCGTTCGGAAAAAACAGTGAAGTGGACTGTTAATATGATAAAAAACGATTATTTCTCGAAAGACCCGGAAGACATTATCGATATTTGGTTGTTTAAGAATAAAGAGAGTTATATGAAATATTCGAAAGAGATATTCGGAGATGAACCGACAACTCCTTTTGGGTATTACTCCGATTACGATAAAGCCCTTGTGATGAATATCAGTACCGGTGGAGGTACTCTTGTCCATGAAATTGTTCATCCTTTTATGCACTCGAACTTCCCTGAATGTCCATCCTGGTTTGATGAAGGTCTTGCATCTCTTTATGAACAGTGCGGTGAAAAAGACGGTCATATATACGGATATACAAACTGGCGTCTGGAAGGTTTACAGGATGCAATTAAAAATGGAGTGGTGCCTTCTTTTAAGAAACTTACTTCGATGAGCTCATATGCATTCTATACCAAGGATAAAGGGACGAATTATGGGCAATCCCGGTATCTTTGTTATTATCTTCAGGAAAAGGGATTGCTCGTGAAGTTTTATCATGAATTCTACAAGGCAAGAAAAGAGGATCCGACTGGTTACAATACGCTTAAGAAGATTTTAGATGTTGAAGATATGGATGATTTTAAGAAAAAGTGGGAAGTGTTTGTATTAGTGCTCACGTTTCCATAGTAAAGTCATTGGTAATTTTTTATATTGTTAATATATTAAAGAACGAACGGATAAAAAATGAACAGAAGGCTTTGTGGGCCAATATACTGGTATATATATATGGAGAGGGTAAAAGAGGAGGTGGAAGATGAAGAAAATATTAGTGTTCGTGTTATTGATTCAAATATTTCTATTGTCTGAAGGGAAAGGAAGACATTTTTCTGTAGTATTCACTGAGGACTTTGAGGAATCTACCCTTGGTGAGATGGCAGCTCGATGGGATGATGTGGTAAATCTTGAGGGAATGTCCCTATCCTCAGATGTTTCGCCTGTAAGCCCTGGTAATCAATCTCTTATTATAACTTCAATAATAGGTTCGAATACAGGCGGGCATCTCTATAAAAAACTTGTAGATTTTGCGGGTTATGATACTTTATATGCTCGTTTCTATGTAAAATTTGCAGATAGCTGTCGTCCGGTACACCACTTTGTCCATATGGGAGGGTATAATCCTCCCACGCCATGGCCTCAGGGTGGGGCAGGAGTGAAACCGGATGGTGATGATCGGTTTACCTCAGGAATTGAGCCAATGGGTTCAGATTGGAGATGGGATTTTTATACATACTGGATGCACATGAGGGGAAATCCTGTTCCAAATACATACTGGGGGAATACATTTCATCCTACCCCAACAGTTACAGTTCAAAAGGGAGAATGGATATGTGTTGAAATTATGACGATATGCAACAATCCTCTAAGTTCTTATAATGGTGAACAGGCTTT
>JAGMEZ010000484.1 GCA_023127905.1 Caldifarciminota bacterium | reverse complement strand
GAGTCTTAAAAGCATAAAACCTCCTATTTGGTTTTTAACAGGGAATTTAAGAGTTGGTTTTCGTCTTGTAATTTTTAGGTAATATCTTCAAAAACCTCCTTTTTCCAACCTTTAACAAAAAGGGTTTATCGATATTAATTTCTATATTGGTATCTGCGATTCGTTTACCTTCTATTTCAACGCCTCCCTGGTCTATCAACCTTCTTGCTTCTGAATTCGAATTTGCCATATCTGTGTCTGTCAGGAGTTTTATGATCCATATGGATTTTCCTCCCGATTTAATTGAAAACTCAGGTATTTCATCGGGGAGTTCTTTCATTTTGAAGATTTTATCAAATTCACAAGCAGCTTTCTTTGCCTCTTTATCATTATGATAGAGCGTAACTATCTCACGAGCAAGCCTGAATTTTACATCGCGTGGATTTGATTTTTTATCCTTCAGTTCTTTCTTTACAGAATGTATTTGTTCTTTTGGATAATGAAGTGCGAGTTCAAAATAACTCTCTATCAATTCATCGGGAATAGACATGGTTTTTCCGAACATTTCACGTGGCGGTTCCTTAATGCCAATATAGTTACCATAGCTCTTGCTCATCTTCATCGTGCCGTCAAGACCAACGAGTAAGGGCATGGTGAGTATAACCTGTGGAGTTATATCCATTTCTCTCATCATTTCCCGTGCTATCATAAAGTTAAATGTCTGGTCAGTTCCACCGATTTCAACATCTGCTTTGATTGCAACAGAATCATAAGCCTGAAATATGGGGTATAGGAATTCATGAAGATATACGGGGAGCTGTGATTTATACCTTTTTGAAAAATCATCCCGTTCAAGCATTCGTGCTACCGTAATCTTTGATGAAAGTCTTATTATATCTGATGGAGATAATTTTTCGAGCCATTCGCTGTTATACCTGAATTCTGTTCTGTCCTTACGCAGTATCATAAAGATCTGTTCTGTATAGTTTTTCATATTCTTATTTATTTCTTCATCTGTCAACTGTGGTCTTGTTTTTGACCTTCCTGATGGGTCTCCAATTTTTCCGGTAAAGTCTCCCACGATGAGGATAGCAGTATGTCCGAGTTCCTGGAAATCCCTCAATTTATTCAATACGACTGCAAAGCCAAGATGTATATCGGGTCCTGAAGCATCGATCCCCAATTTTATCCTTAAAGGTCTTTTTTCTTTAAGTTTTGCTATGAGTTCTTCTTCAGGAATTATCTCGACGGTTCCCCTCTTGATGATTTCAAGTGATTTCTCTATATTTCTTTCCATAAATGATAATTACGAAGTTTTTCCCTTCTCCTTACTGTATACTACGTACTCCTTACTATCATCTCCCTGCCGGTATATTCAGTAGCGGTGTTAGTTTCTGGTCAAAAGGTGCTACGATTACAGTATTGTTTGGTGAGCCAACAAGTTGTCCAAGGGTTTGGATATAATACCATTGCAGATAGCGAGAGGTTAGAGAATTTGCAATTACCTTGTTTGCTTTTGAGATACCTCCAGCTTCGACCTCTTTCCTTTCCGCTTCCTTTTCCTCTTTCTGAAGAATAAATACCATTTTCTGTGCTTCCTGTTCTGCTGCTATCTTTTCATCGATTGCGTTCTTCACCTTTGGTGGTAGTTCTACCTGTCTTAAGAGAATCTTTTCGCATGCCACTCCCTTTCCTTGAAAATCAGATCCCAGTAGATCAAGTATTTTATCCGTTACTTCTGCTCTTTTAACCGAATAAATATCTGTTGCATTATAGTTAACTGTCGCATTCCTGATAGCGGTTCGGATTGCCGGTCTGACTATCTTGTCTACATAGTTCGGTCCAATGTCCCTGTAAACTAATGCGGCATCATCCGCAATGAGATGGTACCAGACAGTAACATCAAGCGAAACACTTAAACCTTCAGCAGTTAATGCAACAATGGCATCATCTCCTTTAATCTGTCCTTCACCTGATTTAGCACTCATTGTATATGCCTGGGTTCTTACCGTCATTTTCTCAAGTGATATTAAGGGATTGACAAGGTGCAAACCACTGGGGAGTGTTCTCTCTTGAACCTTTCCAAATAGTACCTGCACCGCTACTTGCCCTGGTCCAATCATCCGTACCATGGAAAGAAAGAGAAAAATAATACAAAGAACAAAAGCTGCAGGCGCAAGGAAAGGATTCAGATTCTTCACTGTCCTTTTCGCAACAATAAGGATAAAACCAAGGATAAGAAATATTAAAAATAGAAATAGAAGCATAAAAACCTCCTTGTTAAATTTTTTTTGTACTTAATTGTGGCGGCGAAGGGATTCGAACCTCTGACACGCGGATTATGATTCCGCTGCTCTAACCGACTGAGCTACGCCGCCGTTGTGAATTTTTGGGAATATAGCATAGAGAATTTCACTTGTCAAGAGAATTTAGCATTGAAATCAGGGTCCATTTTTTAATTGACTTTTTGTTGTTTTTGGATTATTATGGCTGTTGATGGAACAAAAAAGAGAAAAACAAGTTAAGTGTATAAAAAACATATGGAAAAGATACTTCATTTTACTATGTTTTATTTCTACTTTATTTTATGGATGTACACAGAAGGTTGGCAGGATAAAAGGAGACATTGTTCCCGATGAAGCATTCGCTGATGCATCTGTGGCAAGAATTGACTCTATTTTAGGTTTTTCTTATGTGTGGAAGTTTGGAAGAAAAAAATTTGGAATGATGCCGGAGATGAGAGCTGACCTGAGTGGTAAGGTATGTATACCAGACAGAATATTTCTTGAAGGTAAGTGGAAAATTGGTAATAATATTGAGAAAATAAATATTTATTCCATCGAAGGTAAAGAGTATGTATATGATAAAGACACCCAAAACTGGAAGAGCGGGGCGAAAGGTTCCTTTCCCAATCCACTTGAGCAGTTAAAGTTAATTCTCTCTTTTGGTACATTTTCATTTATAAAATTTGAAAGAGTAAACAAAATCGATTGTTATCTTTTCTCTTTTAAACCAAATATTTATTTTCTTGATCCTACTGAGGAAACAAAACCATTTGGATATTTATGGATTTCCGTAACTGAAAAGTTACCAAGAAGGGTGAAGGTCGTATCGGAAAAAGGAATAATCAACTGGGAAATGAATTTGTCAGCTTTTAATAGCTTTGCAAGCATAACAGTTTCTCTTAAAATACAGAAAATTCGGATCAAAGGGATTGAAGATAGGAAAAAAGAAATTGCGCTAATTATTGAAAGATTTTCTTTTCTCGGTTATGAAAAACCTGAAGTGTTTATTGAAGATAATGGTGATGTTGTGTTTGCGTTTAGATCGGAGAAACTCCCTGAATCTTTAATTATTGATTTGCTCAGAGAAGGAAAAGTTGAATTTTATATTGGAACCTGGCCAAGAGATCCAATATATAAACTTAAAGAAAATCCTGAACTTGTCTGTGAGAATTATGGTGAAGGCGCAAAGCTCTTCTTTGAGAGAGGAATAGTTACGAAACCTATAATAGTTGTTAAAAGAATTTTATCAAGGAGCGAACTCGATACTTTTGATTTACAAAATGACATACTTGGTAAATACTCGATATATGCTTATTTTAAAACAGAGAAATCAGATAGTATTAAGAATATAATTGCAGATAACAAGGAAGAACCTCTTGTTGTAGTTGTAGATGGTGTGGCAGTGTCGATTTCCCGCGTTAGAGATACATGGCTTGTTGAAAACAAAATACCTATTGTTCAAGGCTTGGAAGGAGAAGAATCCCTGCCTTTATTTGCGAAACTCAGAAATGAACCTTTAGAAAAGGTTTATGCATTTAGTTGGGATAATAAGGAGGAATGATGGATAAGAAATTACTTGATATTCTTGCTTGTCCGAAATGTAAGGGTGATCTTGAGTATGATGAGAAGAATCAAAAATTAATATGTCAAAAATGCAAACTTGCTTATCCAATAAAGAATGATATTCCTGTTATGTTGATTGACGAGGCAGAGAAAATACAGTAGGGAGTGAGTAGTAAGCAGAGGGCAGAAGACATAAAAAGAAAATAGAAGATAGAGGAGCAGAATATCAGATTATCAGAGAATCAGAAACAGATAACGAATAACGTATGGATAGCATTTTTTAACGTTAAAACATAACTTCAATGTGATGCAAAAGTTGCTATGTGGCTCAAAAAATAGACAGTCTTCAAGTTTCTAATTATAAAGAATGGGAGAGTTTTTATTCAATATGAAGTGAGGTGATAATGAAAAGAGCAATTACCAGTATACTTTTTGTTTTTATAATATCTTCACTTTTTGCTGGAGATATTCGCATACTAAGTTCAAACGAGAAAGGAATAAGATATGAGTTTAAGGTGCCTGATTATGTTATTAGTCAGTTTATGATTAACAATAGAGTATATAAAAAGATTGACATAACAGGAACAGGAATGATGAGTGAAATTGGAGAGCCATCTTTGCCTGTTAAATATATATTTATTGCTCTTCCATTGGGAACAGAGAATGTACAGATTCACATAAAGAAAGAGGGAAAGCGAGTCTTAAGGGATATAAGAGTATTACCTGTTTTTCATATGACATGGGGTGATTTGAATATTGAAGAAGACCCTACAATTTATGAGAAAAATGCTTACTTTCCCGGAAGGGATTATGAAATTGAATATGATGGGATGCTTTTTAACCAGAGAATTATTAAAGTAGCAATTTATCCGTTTCAATTTAATCCTTTAGTAAACAAACTAATATCATATCGTTCAATGATGATTGAGGTCAACTTTTTGGGAGCGAAACAGAGAGGTGGGGAAGGGTTTCTGGGTATTCCAAATGAAAGGAGGTTAAGGAGCCTTCTTCTTAATTATAATGAAGCAAAATCCTGGAGAATTAAGAAAAAAGCTGGAAGAAGTATACTGCTAAATTATGAACCTTGGTATAAGATAAAGATTTCTGAAGATGGGGTTTACAAGATTAACTACGATTACATGATGAGCCATGGTATCGAACCGGACAATATTGATCCGTTGACAATAAAGATTTATAATGGGGGAAGTGCAGTGCAGAATTCTGACCTTACGAATGTTCCCGGAGAAAATGATACAATACCATTTCAGATACCTATATATATATACGGTGAGGATGATGGGTCATTTGATACAGATGATTATATTCTTTTATATGGGCTTTCACTTACGGGATGGGAGAGATGTTCAATAAGCGGTGATGTACCTCTGTTTTATAATCCATATACTAACGAGAATGTTTATTGGATGACCTGGGGTGGAGATGAAGGGAAGAGAATGAATGAGATAGATGGAACTCCAAACTTTAATCAATCATACAAACCTTCCTGTTATAAAGAGACAATACACATGGAAGAAAATCATCTTTGCCCTGCGAAATCTGGATACGGTTGGGTGTGGGAAGAGGTAATTCTTCCAATAAATGTAAGTTCAATTGTACGCAACTATTCATTTTCAGTTGAAAACCTTTACACAGATAGTTTTGAACTTCTTACTGCTGTATATGGTGCTACGACAGGAACTCACTCAGTGGAAATTAAAATGAACGATATACCGATCTGTGATACGAGTTGGGGTGGAGTAAATTATACGGCACCCTTTAGTTTCATTTGTGGTGGAACAAACTTAACTTCCGGAGAGAACACAATAACATTGAGAATATATAAGAGTGGTGGAGGAGATGATATATATATTGATTATTTTGAAATATCATATTACAAAAACTTTAGAGCGTCGAATAACAGCATCAAATTCTCAGTTATGGATAATATACCGGTAGATACAACATTTGAATTCAACTTGTATGGATTTTCTGAATCTCCTTTAATATTTGATATTACGTCACCATTTGCCCCGGAAAGAATAATAGGTGAAACATCCAACTATGGGATAATAACTTATCAGATAAATGTTTCACAGGATGGAAAAAAGGAATGTATAGCAACAAAGGTTTTTAAGACACCCTTAACGATTGTAGAAGGAAATCCTTTTTCGTTGAGAACGGTTGATAAGGCAGATCATATTATTGTTACCGATAAGAAATTTTATTATGCTGCATCGCAGCTAAGGAATTGGAGAAGAGATCACCTTTTAGGTGTTCAAAACCCAGCTGTAAAGATTGTAATGATAGATGATATCTATAATAATTTTAGTTGGGGTGTTGAAGATCCGGTTGCAATCAGGAATTTTCTTTACTATGCAGCGAATTTTTGGGAATACCCCCCCGGTTATGTTCTGCTTTTTGGTGGGGGATCGTATGATTATAAAAACCTATATGGAAATTCGGAACCCAAAAATATTATACCACCATATGAAAGAGGAGATTATGTTCATTTTCAGGAATTGATGAGTCATAATCCATGTTATGAAGATTTTTATACCGATTTCACCGGTGATCTATTGTGTGATATTCCCATTGGAAGGGTGACTGTTGTAACACAAGAAGAAGCAGGCGATGTAGTAGATAAGTTAATTAATTATGAAACTGGGAACCTTGGTGTTTGGAAAAACAAGGTAATTCTTCTTGCGGATGATGAATTTGACTATAATGGGATTGACGGTCTCTATAGATATCATACAGCGGGAACAGAGACTATTTCGCGTCTTATTCCTATTCAATTTGATCAGAAAAAGATCTATATAACTGAATATCCAGGAACAAATCCTGGTGCTATTCCGCCTGGCAGTAAACCACAAGCACGAACAGCTTTTATCGAGACTATTAATAAAGGTGCTTTACTTGGGATATTTCTTGGACATGGGAATCTTAGACAATTAACCCATGAACTTGTTTTTTACAGGGCTGATGTAAGCATGGTTGAGAACGATTATAGAGAACCATTTTTCTATTTCGGTTCCTGCAGTGTAGGTGATTTTGACCGCCCTGATGAGGAAAGTATTGCAGACCTTTTGCAGAAAAAAGAAAAAAGGGGAGCAATTGCTACTCTTGCTTGTACAAGAACTTCGGGTTACACAAGTATTACAACACTTGGATCGGAACTCGTCAGAAATTTACTTGATACCCTTAGTTTGACAATTGGAGATGGTGTCTGTATTTCTAAAAATAAGATGAATTTTGGTGCTACATACGCATTCTTCGGAGATCCTGCGACGCCTCTTTTTGTTGATTCAATAGGTTTTCAAGCATTCATTAGCAGTGAAACACTTGTAGGAGGGAAGGAAATTAAAATAAGCGGTCAGACAAATTTACAAGAATTCAATGGATTTCTGTTTGTTACAGCTTTTGATCCGATAAAAAGAGTAAATCATCCTGTTCCAAATACAACAGACACGCTTCGTTATAATCTCCCTGGAAATTCAATTTTTAATGGAATTTTCAATATAACTAACGGAAAAATAGATGCTGGTTTTTTTGTTCCAACAGAGCTTGATAGCGGTGTGACAGGAAGGATTAGTATGTATATATGGGGTGGAAATACAGAAGGCAGAAAAAGTTTTGATTCACTGACTACAGGTGTCGATGATACACTGGTTGTTGATACAATACCCCCCTCTATTAATATATTTTACAGAGGCAAACTTCTTGAAGAGGGAATGTCCATTCCAAATAATGCTGAAATCGTAGGTGTTTTAGAGGATGAAAGCGGAATTGATGTAACAGGAAGAGAAGATAGATGTATAATTCTTGCTATTAATGAAGACTATATTAATATGAAAAAGCTCAATGACAGATTTACCTACGATATTAATAGTTCGACAAGGGGATCATTTAAGTATACATTGGGGCTTGAACCATCTGATAATACTGCTAAATTAGAGTTTACATGCTACGATAATTGTAAAAACCAAGCAATTAAGGCTCTTGATATTAACGTTTTTAGTGGAGAGGAATTTTGTCTCAGTAATGTATACAATTTTCCAAATCCATTTAAAGAGGTGACATATTTTACTTTCAACCTAAGCCATCGGAGCATTATCACATTAACTGTATTTACAATTACCGGGAAAACGATATATAAGAAAGAAGTCTTTTGTGACTTCGGTTTTAACAGGATTGTATGGAATGGTCGAGATGCAGATGGAGATAAATTAGCAAATGGTATCTATTTTTATAAAATAAAGGCACATGCATCTGATGAGCAAGATCAATTTTCTCATGATAAAAAGGAGGAATATATAGGAAAGATTGCAATAGCTCGATAAAAAGATTAGTATGAAATTTATTAGTGAAATTAGTACTAATATACCATTCGTGGGAAATTTATCTTGACATTGTGTGATTTTGTTGTTAGTATGAATTGAGAGAAAGCTTTAATGTAGGAGGGAAGAATGAAAAAGGTTGCGAAAATTATTTTGTTGTTTCTTATTGTTTTTACCTTTCATGTAGTTCAGTTACATGGATTTGCATCAGAAGCAGGAGCAATATTCCTGACAATTTATCCTGGTGCAAGGCCAAATGGGATGGGTGCAGCATTTGTGGGATTAGCAGATGATGCGCTTTCAACATATTATAATCAGGCAGGAATGGCGTTCATAAATTCAACTAATTTCTATCTTATGCACGCAAACTGGCTTCCTGGTCTCTATGAAGATATGTATTATGATATTTTGTGTGGTGTAACCCCGATAAAAGGCTGGGGAACAATAGGGGGAAACATTATCTATCTTACAACAGGGGAAACGGAAGCACGCGATGAACAAGGTAATCCTGTTGGAAGATTTAGAACTTTTGATGTTGCCTTCTCACTGGGATATGCAACAAAAATGACTTCTCAGCTGGGACTTGGAGTAGGCGCGAAATTTATTTATAGTTATCTCGCTCCACCTGAAATTGTTGAGAAAGTACTTCATATGCGTGGAGGAACAGGGATGAGTTGGGCTATTGATATTGCTGGTTTATACCACACTCCGTTAAAGGGTTTAAGCATTGGAGGTACACTTCAGAATATTGGACCTTCTATTCAATATGCACAGAGTGGAAATAAAGATCCATTACCAAGAACACTAAGACTTGGAATTGCTTATAGGCTTTTTAATTCGGAAATGAATAGGCTCAATTTTCTTTT
>JAGMEZ010000483.1 GCA_023127905.1 Caldifarciminota bacterium | reverse complement strand
TTTCATCCTCAATCGTTACTGAATCGGGATAAATTGTGTCTCCAGGCTCAACGGTTGGTGTTCCCGCAGTATCAAGATACACAGAAAGAGTTTCTCCAAATGTCGACCATACCGCAGAATCCATATCACCCCAGTTGTGCCCGTTTGATAAATGGAGCACTGTATTGATATTCCCTGCAGTAATTTGAGGTTTATTTGTTATCTGGTCAAATATCAGCCTTACAAAATCGTCACAGTCTATTCCCTGGATACTATCAATATTATCCGAAGCAAAAGCTGAAATAATATTGGGTGGAATGGTATCATCAAATGTCCCGGTTAACTGAATTAATCCATAAGCACTGTTATTCCAAATATCCTTTATTATCGTATCAGGTGTTATTTTCACTCCAACCGCAATCGTTGAGTTAACATTCAATTCAACTATGAGGTTGATTTCGGTATCTTTACCTGACTCTCCTTCACAGTTCCAGTAAACAGTATCAACCTCCCCCCATGAACCCTGGTTCAGTTTAAGGTAAAAATCAATGCTGTCCTTCGGAATTGGATATTCATTCGTCGGTTCATTAAAGGTAATAACAACATAATCATCATCATCAATGCCATTCTGCTGAATAATTCCATCATAGGCAATGGCAGAAATTGGTTCTGGGCCTAGAGTATCAATAGTGTATTCAATGGATATTTCATTCAAAAAAGGTGTAATTCCTGCACTATCTGTCTCAAGCTTTATATAATACTGGATGTAAGAGTCACTATCATTAACAGCAGGATTGCTTACTATGCTGTCACCATTATTAACAGAGGCAAAACCAGCACCCCAGGGTAGTGCGGTCGACATAAAACTATCCCGGGAAGTTCTTACCCAAACTTGAATAGTCTGACCACCAAGTGAATCTGACCACTGAATCACCCCATATTTTGTGCTTCCATTTGTTGTTCCTGTAAAGTAGGGTTTTGAGATAAGGTAACCATTCTGAAAATACGCAGCTCTAAAAATACTCGCATCTACATTTGTCCCAGCAAGGAGAAAACCATTTTCAAGTCCGAGTATTGATGGAATGTTAGATCTTCCGGTTATGTTTCCAGAAGTGCTCCAGGATTGCCCATTATTTTCTGAGAAATAGACCCCTGCCTGATTTCCAACAGCGTTTGCCCCCGCATAGATAATACCTTTATCATCAATAAAAAGGGATTTTATCTCATTTGCTCCTGTAAGAATTGAAGTTTCACTCCAGGTTAGCCCTGAATCGGATGAAGAAAAAACCCTACCATCGGAAGTTCCCAAAAAAGCCATTCTATCTATTTCGCCAATTATTGCCTCAACTGAAATATTCAAGGAATCAACTTCTGACCAGTTTTCTCCTCCATCTGAGCTTCTGAGAATATATCCTTTTGAATCACCTGTTCCTGCAAGAAGTAATTGAGGTGAAATAGCAAACATACATAAAACCTTATCATCATTAAATCCTGTCTTCAATGACCAGTTGTATCCTCCATCGTTCGATAAATAAATATTTGCACCCAAGTATCCTGTTCCAGAAAAGAGATAATTTTCAGCCTCGGTCACACAATATACCCCCTTCTCATTTGGAAGTAGATTTCCTGAATTCCACAAAGAATCTGGATTACTGGCAAAAGCAACAAAAGATTGTAGATTTCCTTTAACACAGGCAGCATATAATATACTGTCTGATGTAGACAACAAACCATAAACCCATTTTGTCCCCGTAATATTAGCGGTAGTATCCCATGACTCTCCCAGATCAGTCGATTGAAATACGTCTCCATCCAGGTCACCAGTTGCAGTAAAGATAATCCCATATGGAGAAATTACCATATCATAAATATTCTGTGCCCCAGGTAAAGAATATAAATATTCCCAGTTCCAGATATCCGGGGCGTCAAGGATAAGGTTACCTGGCTGTCTTGACCCATTAAGGTTCATAATGCTATTATAGGTAGTTGAATCACTCCAATCGGTGGTTGTCCAATAATCGCAGTACAACAGAGATGCAAATGCCAAAATGATAAGAAAGAGAAGCAGATATCTCATAATCTATAATAGCATATTTTAATTAGAAAAACAATAGATTTTTGATATTAATTGTTATTTATAGTTATTAGTAATACATTGTATAATTATTAGTAGTATATTACATAGTTATTAGTAGTTATTTATTGTCAGAGGCTTTGCGTTTTATTGAAGAAATAAAATTGTTTATCTTAACCCCAAAAGTTTCAAACTTCTCTAATAATTTTTTATCAACATTTTCTGAGATTAAATTTCTTTCAAGTAACAATTCTTCCCAATGTGTTGCTTCCCAAAATGAACCACGTGCATTGTAGTAAAATTTAACTGAATCTAAATAGTGAAATCTTCCATATCCTTCAGCAATATTGGCACCAACTGAATCAATTGCACTCAGAAATTGTTGACCAATTGAAAATTTGAATTCCTTTTTCAAATCTTTATAGACACCCCAAGCAATTTTACTCATCTCTCTCGAAATTCTATAAACCTCAAGTTCTTTAAGTCTCACCCAAACCTCCTTCTTTCAATAAATATACTATAAATACACAATCAATAAACAATAAATATACCATTTTCTAATACGCTAAACGCGCTCTCGCCAATAACTAAGCGTATCACGCAGGGTTTGGTCGAAGGGGATTTCGGGTTTCCAGTCAGTTTTTTCTCTAAATTTAGATGAATCTCCTGCGAGGACAAATACATCGGATGGCCTTATCCTTTCAGTATCTTGTTTGACTTCTACCTTCACGTCTGTAAAGGAAAGCAATGTGTCAAGAATACTCTGTATAGTTCGTGGTTCTCCTGAACATATATTATAGACCTCACCAGGTTTACATCTCTCTGTAGAAAGCCAGTAAGCCTTCACAATATCTCTTACATCGGTAAAATCTCTCTGTGCTTCAAGGTTTCCGACGAGCATAACCGGATTTTTTTTACCTTTCTCTATCTCTGCAATCTGTTTGGCAAAATTCGAACAAACAAAAACCTCTCCTCTTCGGGGACCAGTGTGGTTGAATGCCCTTGTTCTAATTATCTTCATTCCATAACTCTTGAAATACTGATAACCAAGAAGGTCCTGGGCGACCTTACTCACACCGTAAGGACTTAATGGTCTTAAGGGATTTTCTTCAGTAATCGGGACTTCATCAGGTTTTACAAATCCATATTCTTCGCTCGAACCTGCAATATGAATTACCGAATCGAAACCCATCTGTTTTACGGATTCAAATATATTTAACTCACCAATGATATTCGTCGAAAGGGTTTCAGCAGGCGCACTCCAGGATGCGGGAACAAAGCTCTGTGCAGCAAGATGAAAAATTCGTTCAGGTTTAACTGTGTTTATAACCTTATGAACGGATGTCATATCCTTAATATTACACTCAAACAGTTTTATTTTTCCTTCAAGGTGCTCTATATTTTCCTTCTGGCTTCTCCATCTCACAATTCCACACACTTCAACATCCTCATTATTCAGTAAATAATCGGCAAGATGGCTTCCAACAAAACCTGTAATACCGGTGATCAATACTCGCATTGAAAACTCCTTTTAACTAAGGTTATATAATGCTCGTTAAGTTCGTTTAGAGCGTTTCAATCGTTTTGAACGTTCTCTCAAACTTAGTAATTCAGTAATTTGTAATTTAGTAATTGATAAAAACATAGTATACAATCCCCGTATAATCACCACGTAAAAGCCATAGGCTCACGTGGTAAACACACGTAAAGGTGCTTCGCATCCACGGGGTAGATAAGAAACTATTTTGCAGTAATATAAGAGTATTTGTAACCTTTCAGTTATTGAATATTAAAAAATATTTATGATTGAAATACTTGATATGCCTGCTTGTCAAGTGATAAGAGTGTTCTTAATAATTTATCGGCAAAGTCGATTTTCTTTTCTTTACACTGATAGTAAAATCCTAAAATTTCTCTGAATCGTAAGAGTTCTTTTAATCGATTTACATCTGTAGTAACACTTATTGTTAAATCCAGAAGTTCAAAAGCCCTCTCATAAGCACTCATTGCTTCTTCTGTATCTTTTTTCTTTATCCAGTTTTTTGCTCTATTTAATTCATTTGCTATCATTAAGAGTTGTTTTGTTTCACCAAACGTTTGCCATCTTTCTTTAGTTAAATTTTTGTGTAATTTCAAGGTGTACATCTCATTTCTTTATGAGCTTCTCAATTATTTTTTGAATTTTCATCCTTATATTTTCGTCCTCAATTTCCATCCATCTGTTATCAGCAGATGGGCGAATGTTTAAAGTAGTGCCTCAAGATCTGCGTGTAATTCAGCGTCAATTGCAACAATTTCATTTTCAATGTCAACAACCGCTTTAATCATTGTTCCGAAAAAATTATTATAGTTCTTAAGAATAATCTCTTTACTTATAGGCTCTAATATGAGTTTCATAATTTCATAAAAAATATCCTTAACGATGTCATTGCGAAGAGCCCTTCGGTAGACTCAGGATAAACTCCATGAAGCTTGTCCTGAGTCCTTCGACAGGCTCAGGGTAAATTCCAGTGAAGGATTGCAATCTCGTCTTTCACCCTCACCTTAATCCTCTCCCGTCGAGGGAGAGGAAAAATAAGAATTAGAAAATTACTTAATAGGAGATTGCTTCGAGAGTAAATATGAGAGGTTACTCGCAATGACACTCAATTAGCAAAGCATCTGCCCTGTAAATTACACAGGATTTATTCGCACCCATTGTGATTATACAGGGTTTTATTACATTCATTACTTTACTTCAACAATCCCAAAATTATATCTTTCAACTGCGATATGTGTGGTTTCCCATCAGCCTTTATTTCATCAGGGAGAACTACAAATGCATCATCCTGTGTATGCATACCAGTAA
>JAGMEZ010000482.1 GCA_023127905.1 Caldifarciminota bacterium | reverse complement strand
TAGTTTTGCTGAATGGATTGGGATATGCCTTGAGAATATCAGATTCTGGAGTCTTTTCTGTAAAATCTTTTCTCTCTTCTATACCTACAAAATCCGAGATATCAAAGATAACCAATCCACCAAGACTACCCTCATCAACAAAACACCAGAGTTCATCTTTTTCCGGTCTTAACTTCATCCACAGAATTCTCTCATCATTTGTGAGATACTGGTGATGTTGAATACTGCTGGGGCTTTCATATTTAAAAACATGCCAACCGTCGTTGCAACTCATAAATACATAATTATTTGCCTGTTCAATAAATCGTGCCCAGGCAGTTGAATAAAAGTAAATCTCATGAACATTACTAAAGTTTGAAATGTCATAGACAACCAATCCCTGATTGTGGGCAGTAAAAAGAACTGAACCGATATTTGTAATACCTGCAGTATAAGAAAATCTATTAGTACCATATTTTCCTACCGAAATAAGGGTGTCAGGTTCGTTGTTCTTGATAAGCCTGAAATTCCCATCCCAGTAAGCCCCACCACACTGCCTCGATGTTATTAATAGAGTATCTTCATATGGTAGAATTGCATGACATACATCGAAATCTCCATTAAACAATTCACCCGTTACATACGGGTTTGTAGGATTTGTCACATCTATACGGACAAAGGTTTGAGGATACTCGGAATAGATAATATTCCCATTGTGATAGATAATTGGATCGAATCCTGCTGGATTCACTGTCCCTGTTGGCTCCAATCCTGCTAAGAAAGTATAGTTTGAATCAGTAATCTTGTAGGAGAAAAAAACTGGTTCTCCAACCGGATGTGCGAATGAACCATCTAAGGCAAAAAGAAACGAATCTGCAATGCAGCACTGAACCAGCATATGACTTGCACTGGGTACAGGAAAGACGGTATAGCGATGGGTCAAATTGTAACTGCTGTCTATAGTAAAATACCCAATACCGTTACCCCCATACGGAGTTATGAAAATACCATCTTGATAGAATTCAAAATCATTTATCCATCCCCAGGAAATATTAGCCTTTACCCTAAGACTATCTGAACAAAAGGCTTCGTAAGGAAGAATAATCATTACCGCAGCTACGAAAAAAACAAATATTAGTTTATTAATGGATACCAAAGAAAATTTTTCATTCACTTATACCTCCTTCACTAAACTAAACCTCACTCCAGACTAATTCATCCCCTTCACATAGTTCTATTTTCCAATTTCATTCTTCTGAGAGAATTAATTGGGCGTGATTACTATCTCATCAGTATCACCTTTCTTACTTTCTTAAAGCCTTCAGACTCAAGTCGTATGAAGTAAACACCAACAGGAGTTTTAGAACCTCTATCATCTTTTGCATTCCAGTCAATTTCATAATAACCTGGCTCCTGTTTTCTATCAACAAGGGTCTTTATCTTTTGACCAAGAATATTGTAGACTGTGAGATTAATCTTACTCTCCCTTTCTACAGTATAGCTAATCTGTGCCCGTGACTTAAATGGATTTGGGCAGCACTGTGTCAGATAAAATGGTTTGAGAGTTTGTGCAATAGGTTTCTCCATAACACCTGTAACCTGAGCCGTGAAGACAACCTCTCTTGTATCATCAATCTGTAGATCAGGGTCACCCTGATTCCATATATTAAGCAGAACAAAGTTATCGGTTACTACTGCATTGTGGGCATTCGTGTAGATAATCTGCGGATCAATAATATCAAACGATGGAAATCCAAATGCCGGATTACCTCCATAATTCCATGGATGACCATCGCGTTTAATGGTTATTTTGAATGTTACTGTATCAATCCCACCTGCCCCAGGAGTTACTATAAATTCTTGAGAGTAAAACGGGTCCATAACAGGCTGTAACCTGGCTTCACCTGCAGGATCGCCATAGAAAGCAAACTCATCCCGTTCATAGGAAATATTACCCTGGTCAACACCCGGCGTATTGTTAATCTGATCAAAAAGTAAAGCCTGGTTACTCAGATAGGCAGCTTCAGCATAGGAAAACATATCCTGCTGGGACCAAAGGTATGTATGTACTCCCTTACCATTGTAGCAATATCCGATTGTCACCAGATAACCTGCATACTGATATGCACCAGCAGTATGAAACCATGCAGGTACCAGTGAATTCATATTTACTATTTTGCCTACTAAGCAGGAGTATGGATTGAAACATATCTTGGGATTGATGGAGTTCACATTGACGTTTGAACCACTGTAAGGATCCCCGTATAACTGACCTGCAGAGGATCTAAAGAATCCCTCTGAGCCAGAACCTGGGAAATGCCGCTGCCAATTATCATGATTTCCGTGTCCCGCAGTCATAAATAGATCAATAGTAT
>JAGMEZ010000481.1 GCA_023127905.1 Caldifarciminota bacterium | reverse complement strand
AACGAAAGCAATTCTTCCTGTTCACCTTTTTGGTCTTTGTGCAGATATGAAAAGAATTATGGAAATTGCACAAAAGCACAATCTGAAAGTTATCGAGGACGCAGCACAGGCAATTGGAGCAAGGTTAAATGATATAAAAGCGGGGAATCTTGGAGATATTGCTGGATTGAGTTTTTTCCCAACGAAGAATCTTGGTGCAGCTGGAGATGGTGGTGCAATTCTTACAGACGATGACAAACTTTATAAGAAGATAAAACTATTGAGAGTTCATGGTTCGGAAAAAAAGTATTTTCATCATTTCATTGGTTTTAATAACAGGCTTGATGTTTTGCAGGCAGCAGTGCTCTCGGTTAAATTTAAATATTTAGATGAATGGAATGAAAGAAGGAGAAAGATAGCGGCTCGATATACATCCTCATTTAAAAAGTATGTAAAAACCCCGATTGAGCCAGAAGGATATTATTCAGTTTTTCATCAATACACCATAAGAACGGATGAGAGGGATAGATTAAAGGAACATCTATTAGAAAAGGGGATTAGTGCCGCTATTCACTATCCTGTTCCACTTCATCTACAACCTGCTTTTGAATATCTTGGTTATGAGAAGGGTGATTTTCCTGTTACCGAGAGAGCAGGAGATGTGGTTCTTTCGATACCGGTATATCCCGAATTGACCGATGAAATGGTCGAATACGTGATTGAAAACGTTTTGGGATTTTTCTCTTGATAGAGAATTCGACCGCAGAGAACGCAAAGATTGAAAATATTCCTGTATTAGCTCTTACATTCCTATTTCTTCTGTTTTCCAATATCTCCGCTCAGTATATCTGGCCTATTGATGGAAAGAAACTACTGAATTCAAGTTTTGCTGAATGTCGTCATAACCATTTTCACGCGGGGATAGATCTACATGCAAAAGAAGGAACTCCATTAAAGGCAATTGAGGATGGTTATATATGGCATATAAGTGTAAACCCTTTTGGGTATGGAAAATCTCTCTTTCTAAAATTAAAAGATGGAAAAATAGTTGTATATGCTCATCTTCAGGGGTTTGATGAAAGAGTGGAAGAAATAGTAGAACTGGAGCAGAAAAGGAGATTTTCGTACAGGGTAAGTCTCTATTTCAATAAGGAGCGTTTACCTGTAAAGAAAGGTGATTTGGTAGGATATGTTGGCAGCACAGGAGCAATGGGTGCACATCTTCATTTTGAGATGCGAGACCCGGAGAACAGACCAATAGATCCACTGTCACAGGGTTACACTGTCAGTGATTCAACACCTCCATTGATAAAAGCGGTTCAACTTACACCTCTTGATGATTCATCCTCGATTTCTGGAATGCCATTTCCATTAATCGTGAAGCCTTATGGTAGTGAGAACTATTATTCTTTCATTGATACAATAACTATTAATGGTAGAGTGGGGCTGGAGGTTTTATGTGAAGATTATCAGAATAGTTGGCCATTTCGGCTAAATATATGGAAAGTTGAAATGTACGTGAATGGTAAACTGCGTTTTAAATCCATTTATGACAGGTTTTCATACGCTCATACACGCGAGGTTGAGTTAGAATTTAATTACGACCTTTACAATAAGGGATTGGGACGATTCCATAGGCTTTACGTGTATGGTGATAATCACCTGTCGTTTTATAAAAAGAGAGACGGGATATTGAATACAGAAGCCCTTAAAAATATAAATGAAATCAAGATTGTATGTTATGATGCAAATAAAAATCGAGCGGCTCTTATTCTGTATTTAAAAAAGGCAAATGGATATAATGGTGAGATAAGAGAGGAGGCTTTGGTCTCTAATTCTACCTATATCCGGAAGCGAGGGATTTTCTACTATAGAAATATTGTAGGGTTGGCAATGGAAGGCAAAGAAAAAGCCAAAATTATAAAGATGAAAAACCTTATTCCAATAAAGAGAAATTTTAAGGTATACGGAAAGTACTATTTTTTTCTCATGTTGCCGAAGAGTGAAGCAGCATGTACGCTTTTAGTAGAACACTCGAAAGGAAATGATTCTTTTGTCTTTACTTATTCGACGGTTTTAAAGAATGAACATGGAGTTATTACATCTGCAGATAGAGGTTTAAATGTTATCATAAAAAAGGGACAACTTTATGAAGACCTTTATGCGCGAGTAAGTCGAATAAAAGAGAAGATTCCTAAAGGAATGGAACTAAAAAAGGGTGTTTTTATCGTGGAACCGATCGGAACAATTTTCAAAAATAAGGTAGACATTATTATTCCTTACGCATCTACCTTAAAAAAGGTTGGTATCTATAAAAAACAAAAGGATGGTTGGTTATTCCTGGATGGAAATTATGATGAATCAATAAAGTCATATGTTGCCTCGAGTAAGCATTTAGGAACGTTTGCACTGCTTGAAGATAACGTACCGCCAGATATATGTGATTTTCAAATAGTAAAAGATGGAACTCAGGTGAAAAAGATGTTTTTCACAGTAAAGGATATGGGTTCCGGATTTAGAATCTCTGATATACATATTACACTTGATGGAGTTCTGTACATTCCAGTTTTCCAGCCATACAGGGATGAAATTAGTTATCTATTGTTTGGTGAGAAAATAGAAGAGGGTGGACACACGGCGAAAATTAGAATAAAAGACCGCGCAGGGAACAAGAGCTCTCTTTCTGTCTCCTTTTAGGAGGTCTCGAAAAAATTCGAGACAGCATCTTAATCAATGTAATCTGGACTTCAATCTGCTTGCCATCAAACATAAGTCCCCCTTTGAAAAAGGGTCTGCCTTCGCCAAGGCTTCGGCAGATAGACTTGTCCACCGAAGCTTTAGCGCAGGTGGGGGACTTAGGGGGATTGGCTTATTGCATTCAACAGGTAAGGCATCTTGCCTTACAGAAAAGAATTGATGTGGAGCTGGAAGCTCCACCTATTAAAGAAGCCTCACCTGTTTTTTGCGAGATTAAGATTGCTATTAATGGTTTTTTCTCAGGGCGAGATAGATTGTAAAGATTCCGATAAATAAACCAACAATTACATTATTCCAGAGATAAATAAGGCGATTCTGCCAGAGAATAAATGCCGAAATTATTACCCAAATAGCTACTAAAAGATATACCCAGTATTTCCACATTTTTAATAACTCCTTTACTAAAACGATTTCTCTTTTACTGGAAAGTATAAGAAGAGAGACAAAGAGGAATGAAAGAGAAATAATTATTGGTGCTATAACAGGACCTACCCATGGACGAGGAATCAAGAAGAGGACGTCATTTGCCAGAAGGGATTCAGGCCATCTAATAAGTACATAGAGCCACAGGTAATAACTAATGTCCCATATACTAAAGGTAAAGAGAAAATATGCGAACCTTTTCAGAATGTTTCTCCGTACAAGGAGAATGCTTACAGAAATTAGCATTATAATTGTTGCAAGTTCTCTCCCAGCCTCTGTTA
>JAGMEZ010000480.1 GCA_023127905.1 Caldifarciminota bacterium | reverse complement strand
AACCTGAATCTCAGTTGAGCAAGTTCAACCTCAATCTTCGCAGTCTCTGTTTTTGCATGTTGGGCAAAGATATCCAGAATCAACTCTCTTCTATCAAGAGTTTTCCTTTCTGTAATATCTGCTATTTTTCTCTTCTGAGAAGGGGTTAATTCTTCGTTAAAAATTATCGTATCAATGTTAAGTTCGTCGGAAATCCTCTTCAACTCCTCTGCCTTTCCACTTCCTATAAGAGTGCCAGCATCATATTTCTTCCTGTTCTGAATAAGTTTCTCAACTACTTCACTACCTGCAGTTTCAGCAAGAGAAGCCATCTCCTCAAGCCCATCAAACTTTTCCCATTTTTCCTGTGGATTTCTTGAAACCGTGACAAGTAGAACCCTCTCTTCCCTTTCCTCATTTTCTAATAAATGTAGTTTCTTCATGTTAAATCATTCCTTCGCTTTTCATACTAATGTAATCATTATCTCCTATAATTATATGGTCAAGAAGTTCAATCTCAACATATTCAGAAACCTTTTTCAATCTCTTTGTTATTGCGATATCTTCTTTACTCGGTTTGGGGTCTCCTGATGGATGATTGTGAACAAGAATAACCCCAACAGCAGAGTTAATAAATGCTGGTTTGTACACCTCTCGTGGATGAACAAGGCTACATGAAACAGTCCCGATGGAGATAATCTCATCCCGCAGAAGTTTGTTCTTCACATTAAGGTAGAGTCCATGCATCACTTCTTTATCAAGTTTACTAATATTACTAAGGTAGTCATAAACATCCCTTGGTGTATTAAAATGTATCTCTCTTTTTGCTTTTCCATAGAGTCTCCTTCCGAGTTCGAGCGCTGCAATAATTTGACAGGCTTTAATCTCCGAAAGATTGAGCGCTTGAGCGAGTTTCTTTACATGCTTTTCACCAGATAGGGATTTGGTTCCATAGTCCTGCATTATTCTTCTTGCAATAGACAGCACACCTTCTTTCTTTGAACCTCTACCCAGAATAACTGCAATAAGCTCATGGTTTTTCAGTACATCAGGACCATCTTTTATCAACCTCTCCCTTGGTCTCTCTTCAGCAGGTATATCCTTTAGTTTATAGACTTTTCCCATAGTCCATCTTATATCAGATTGTCAAAACAAAGTCAAGAAGTTTAAGTTTAACAAGAAATAACTCACCTGGTCCTACTGGTCACATTTGTCCAGTTGGTCTTATTGGTTCAAAGTATAATTCCTCCAATCTTTTTCTTGACATTTGTAGAAAATTATGCAAAATAAAATGGAAGAAAAAGAGAGTTCGAACTAAACAAACAAGACAAACGAAATAAACGATCTAAACGAAATACTCAATAACTTAATCATTCGGTAGGATAAAGAATGGGAAACTGTCACATTAATGGTAAACTTATTACATTCAAAAAGGGAATGACTGTCCTCGATATCCTGAAACTGAGAAAGAAAGGCTATAAACTATTTTTATCATGTAAGATAAACAACAGAATCAGCGATCTCAACCAACATATTCAAAACGGTGACAATGTTAAAATCCTTGATATCAAAAATAGAGAAGGGTTTAGAATTTACCAAAACAGCCTTTCTTTCCTGCTCTCAGCAGTAGTCAGCGAATGTTACCCAGGAAGAAAACTTATAATAGAACATTCCTTTGGTGATGGTTTTTACTGCAAATTTGGCAAAGGACAATCTGTCAGAGAAGGCGATATACAAAAAATAAAAAAAACAATGAGGGATAAAATTAAAGATGGTGTCCCTTTTGTAAAAATCAATAAGAGTAAAAGGATAGTAATGAAAGATTTCATCAAGAAGGAAAAATTTACAAAGGTTCAATTATTAAAGTATGAAAAAGATAAAACAATTGATATATATAAGTGTGGTGACCATATCGACTTCACAATTACTCCGCTCGTTCCTGACACTTCATACCTTGCGGCTTTCGACTTACATATCTATAAACCAGGCTTTGTTCTGAGATTCCCCGATCCAGTAAGAGGAAAAACTATACCTCCTTTTCCCGACCAAAAGAAAATCTTTTCTATTTTTACAGAATACGAAACATGGGGAGAAATTCTTGGAATTGCTGATATTGTCTCCTTGAATAGAAAGATAGAAAAAGGTGACATTTCAGATTTAATAAAGATTGCAGAGGCACTGCATGAGAAGAAAATCGCTCAGATTGCCGATGAGATAAAACAGAAAGTTTCAAAGTTAAAGATTGTTCTCATAGCAGGTCCATCAGCTTCAGGAAAAACCACATTTTCAAAAAGACTTGCTATTCAATTAAGGGTAAACTGCCTAAACCCCATAACTATCTCCATTGATAATTATTTTTTTGAAAGAGATGAAACACCCAAATTGCCCGATGGGTCATACGACTTTGAGTCAATTAATGCTATTGATGTAGATTTATTAAATAAGCACCTTATCTCACTGCTCAATGAAAAAGAGGTTGAAATCCCACACTTTGAATTCTCAACAGGAAAAAGATTGGCTGGCAGAAGGATAAAAATGCATAAAAACCAAATCCTTATAATTGAGGGAATACATGGCTTAAATGAAGAGCTTACATATCAAATCCCTAAGAAAAATAAATTAAAGATATATATCAGCGCACTCACACAACTCAATATTGATAATGATCACAGGATCTCCACGAGGGATACGAGAATATTGAGAAGGATGGTAAGAGACAGCCTATTCAGAGGACATTCTGCTCATGAAACATTCAGATTATGGAAATATGTAGGAAAAGGGGAAGACAGAAATATCTTTCCATTCCAGGAAGAAGCAGACGTGATATTCAATTCTGCTCTTGTATATGAACTTGCTGTATTAAAAAGGTTCGCAGTACCATTACTGCACAGTGTCACTCCAGAACATAAAGACTTTAGTAAAAGTGAAAGATTGTCGAAATTTCTAACCTTCTTTTTAGAAATTTCACCAACTGAGGTTCCTCCAACTTCAATCCTCAGGGAATTCATAGGTGGAAGCAGTTTCCTCTACTGAGATTTCTCGAAAAGTAAGAAATCTCTAATTACGAATATTGGAACGTGAAAGGTTATTTTTTGTTGACAGAAACTTCTTTTTATGATAATTTTATGTCGATGAAAATATTAGCACGGTATTTACTTATTATTGTATTGGGTTCTGTACTTCTATCTTCCTGTATTAAAAGGCAAGAGATCCCTCTTTATGAAGAAAAGGGTGAAGTACTCCCTGCCGTTGATTCACTTTATAACTACTCCAGGCAACTCTATAAAGGGGCTAAGTATACGGAAGCAATAAATACATTAAAAGAGATTATCGAAAAATATCCAACATCCGAAAAGTCAGATGATGCTTTATCGCTTCTTCTTCTCTCAAAATATAGATTGAAGGACTACCGAGGAGTTCTATCCACAGCAAGTGGAAAAGAAAAAATTTACGAAGGTAGACCAGCTGAACCAGATATCTTGTTCATTAAGGCACAATCACTTGAAAAAATAAACGATAATTACGAAGCAGCAAATAATTACTTCAAGATCATAAGTCTTCCAATCAAAACATCACTCAAGACAAAATCAGAAGATCGGTTGGTAAAAATAATTGAAAAAAAACTGAGTTTTGAGGAGTTAAAAAAGCTCGCTACAAAATACAAAGAGGCTCCACTGGGTTGCTTTTTGCTACACAGTACTGCAAAGAAGGGTTTGGAACGGAGGAAAGAACAAGATGTTAGAAAGATCCACAACACTATGAAAACTTTATATCCAAATAATAAATATACCCTTGAGATAACAGATTTATTGAAGGGAGAAATATTTCCCACCAAGCTTGGTAAAAACATCGGTCTTCTTGCCCCTTTATCAGGTCAATACAGTATTTTTGGAAAGCGTGTAAAAAAGGGGGTTGAACTCGCATTAAAAGGAAGTAACCTAAAGATTGTTGAACGTGATACAAAGGGAAGCCCAATCGTAACAATCCAACAGGTTATAGACCTAATAAAAAAAGAAGATGTATTTGTTATAATTGGTCCAATCCTGAGTATGCCAATGATCGCGGCATCTGGAATTGCGAACCTTCTAAAAGTTCCAATAATCTCTCCAACAGCAACCGAAGAAGACATAACTTCAATAGGTCCTTATGTCTTCCAGTTAAATATTGGACTTGGAGCACAAGCAAGAGAGATGGCAAAGTATGCAACTGGTAAACTCGGTTACTACAAAATTGCAATTCTCCATCCCGATGATGCGTATGGAAACAGCCTTGCAGAGATATTTGCCGAGGAAGCAATACGGTATGGTGCTCAAATAGTTGCAAAACAGAGTTATCCTGAAGGAACAACGGATTTCAAACACCAGATGATATTTATGAAGGACAGAAAACCAAAAGCTATTTATATTCCATGTTATCCAAATGAGGCTGTGATGATAGCACCTCAGTTAAAATATTACAGGATTAATGCAAAAATTTTAGGGGCTGATGGATGGAATGATGAAAAGGTTCCAAGACAAGGGGAGGATTATGTAGAAGGAGCAATTTTTACTAGTAATCCTTCAGCGGTTTTTGAGAACTCAGAAGTATATAAAGACTTCAGGAAACTTTATTATTCTCGCTATAAGATAGACCCATCAAGAGAATCTGCTCTTGGCTACGATGCGGGTATTCTTCTTTTAAAATCACTATCCACTGGGATTAAAGACACCAAAGCACTTACGAACAGCCTACGAGCAATAAAACCTTTTGCAGGAGCTTCAGGGGTCGTAAATCCCCAGGGAGTTTTTGAGGGGGCTGTGCCTTTTTATACAATAAAAAGGGGAGAAATCATCCGTTTGAAATAAAAGAAAATCACAGATAACACAGAGATAATTCTCTGTAGTCTATCGAAGTATTTGAAAACAGTCTATATATATTGCATTAAATAAATATAAAACTCTGTGACCTCTGTGGTTAAATCAACAAAAGGAGAAACGATGGGAAAAAAGAAAAAGAAGAAAAAGTTAATAGAACAAAAAAAACAGGCAAAAAAAACTCTGATACGTGAAGAAATACTTTCCTTTAATAAAAAAAATTATTCTTTGTTCAGTGCAGGGATAATTAGTATTATAGTCGGATACCTATTTCTTTCGAGGGGTTCAATCACTATAGCTCCTATTCTCCTTGTACTTGGCTATGTAATTCTTATTCCTATTTCCATAATAATTAAATAAGAAATTAAGATTATATTATCTATTTTATTTTCTATAAAAAATAGTGAATTTTTTTCTTGACAAAATTTCAATCTTTTTATATGGTAAACCAACTTTAATTTTTAAGGTATATTAGAGAAGAAAGGAGGTAGATGAAAATGAAGCTGGTTCCTAAAGTAGACCTTGAGAAATGCATCGGAGATGCAGTATGCGAGGCAATGTGTCCGGATGTCTTTGAGATGAGAGATGATGATAAAGCCTACGTTATTAATGCGGATGGTTGTGGCGACTTATGTGACTGCGAAGAGGTTGCCGAAGCATGCCCTACAGAGGCAATTATACTAGAAGAAGTAGAAGAAGAATAAAATATAACCATTTTTTATCTTTTTTTCCTTCAGGCTCCAACATTATGTGCGGAGCCTGGGGGAAGTCAAAGAAAAAGGACTTGACAAAGTATTAACTACATGATACTAATACATTTTAGTAAAAGGTAATGGTAAAATTTGACCAGAGATTATTTAAGAAGAAGACATATAGACCATACAGTAAATCTCTTTGGTGGCTTGTCTTACTATTTACAATTGTAGTTTTTCTCATTAGGTTTCTTCACAAATATGTAAGAAGATAATATGGGTTACAAAATTCTAAG
>JAGMEZ010000048.1 GCA_023127905.1 Caldifarciminota bacterium | reverse complement strand
GAGAGTGAATATCTGAGATACATACACTTTTCACCATAAGCAACTCCTTTCTTATCTACATCAATAGAGCCATCATTATTTACCACTATTCTCATATGCCTTGTTTCTCTGTTTATGTGAGATTCAAATAGTGGTGTTTTTAAGAATTTATATCCATCATTAAAAAATACCATACAAATTTTATCCTGATTGTATGAGGGAAGATAACCATAAGGGCAGGTTTCCTGCGTTGGATCAAGGAAGTTTAACGAGTCATCGATCTTTACAGCGACAATGGCATGATTAAATTGAATCATTGGAATATTTTTATCAAGTAGTTTCCTATTTACTCCTATGAGCACAGGGTATGCTTCTGCACCTGTACACTTTAACATTGAGACAAGAAGAAGTGCCTGATCCTTACAGTCACCATATCTATTTTTAAAGACCTCTTTGACTTTGTGTGGTTTGAATCCACCCTCGCCATACTCTAATGCAACATACCTTATATTCTGTGCTACCCATTCATATATTGCCTTTATTTTCTCATCTTGAGTAAAGGCTTTAGCCTCTTTGATTATTTCTGTAACTTTTTCGTTAATTGGTTTATCCGGCTCAACTCTATCCTTATAAAGAGATTTCCACCATCTGTAAATTTCGTTCCAGTCCTTGAATGATGAGACCCAGATTTGCGGAATGATTTCATCGTAAGAAGGCATTGCTCTTTCAGGGATAATTGCATCCTGATTCTTTATTTCCCATTCTATAGTTTTCGACCCTTGAATAGTTGTTGTTGCTTCTTTCGGTTTGTATCCCTCTGGGTGTTTAATATGTATATTTTGATTTTTAGGATAAGTTACTGAATACTTCTCAAGAATTATAGGTTCTCCTGTTTTTAGCCAGAATTTAATATAAAAATTATCTTCATCAAGCAACTTTATCCTTCTTTTTGTTACTTTATATTCGATAATTGTACCATTTTCGATTTGAGGGAATGATAAGACCTTGATTTTGTAATTTGAATACAGTGGAAAACCAGAATATGGAGTAGTAATCTTGATGAATTTTTGGGGAACAGTTATTACCTCTCCCGATGGTTTAATAACCCTTGCGAAGTCGATATCGATGTACTCGTATGTATCGTCATATCCTATTTTTGCTTCGCTGTATTTTCTTTTCCCCCGTGAGTTCAGAATTTTTATTATTTTGTGTATAGTGGTAGTAGAACCATTTTCGTCTATAATTACGGATTTTTCTTTAAGGAGGATAAGTGCTCCCGCTTCTTTGTATTCTTTTTGAGAAGGAGCAGATTTAATGATATTTTGTATTTCAGACTCAAGATCCTTGAGTTTCAGTATTTCAGTTCTTTCTATAGCCTCAATTTCTTTTTCCGCCAATGCTATCCATAAGAGATCTTTCAAATTTTGACTTTTGGTTTTTGATTTTTGAAATTTATCTATTGCTTCATCCCAGCAATTTTTCAAAGCATAAATTTTACCCTGATAGTAAAGGACCTCTGGATTCTCAGGTAACTTATCAAAGATTTCCAGAGCCTCTGTAAATTTGCCAGAACGGTAATAGGTAAGGGCAAGGAGACGAGAGGTTGTATTATCTTTCGGATTTTTGGCAAAGGCATTGATCAGAACACTCTCTGCAGCAAAAAAATTTCCTTCGAGAAGATAAATATTTCCAAGGGTTTGAAGGGAATAGAGTGAAGTATCGGATTGTACTGCAGCCTTAGCACTATCAAGATAGGCTTGGGATTTGTTGAGGTAAGTATCTGCCGTATATGGTTGGGAGAAAACGAATGATGGAAGGAATAGGGAAAGGAAGATTTGTTGTATCATTTTCATAATCGGATTCAAAGTTTTAAAAAGATATTGTTACTTATTTCTTTCTAATGAATGTACTCCCATTTAATATCTTCAATCTAATCTTTTATTTTTAGGACTCTCATTTTAGTGAAGGTAAGAAATTATTAGATGAACGGGGTAAGTTCCAAATATATCAATTTTTCATTTGCCTTATCAAAAAATGTGTTTTGTGAACGAAGATGTCTCCTTTTTTAGCCTTTAGTTTTATCGCTTTTTCCCCTTT
>JAGMEZ010000479.1 GCA_023127905.1 Caldifarciminota bacterium | reverse complement strand
AGCATCGTATGCATTCAACGATATGTTGCCCTGTATTGGGAGTGTGAACTCAATCTTAATAGGACCAGAGGTAAGTGAAGAAACCCTAAGCCCTACACCTTTGATTGTGGGTATCTGTGGTTTTTCACTAACGCTCGAACTGTAATAATCAAACCAGACATCCGATGTTGTATTGTAGAGAACAGCACCACCACCGCCTGCTGGTACGAAGGCACTCGAAGGTCTGCTTCCGACATCAGCACTGAAGTCACCAACACCGATGGTTGCTGACCAAGAAGCCCCACCGAAATATTGATAATCAACTCTACTATCTGACAGGTATGCAATCCTGGCGCGATCCAAAAGATTGGGGTGGCCCACTAGACGATGATTTAGTTCATCCCGAGCAGGATCGGCTACGAGATCGACGTTCGGAAATATCGTGTCATTTTGCCAGGAGAGACCATTCAGGCTAAAATCCCAGACGAGATTCCAATCACCTGAATTGTTAAGATTCTCCTCCCCAACAACCCATGCTGTATCACTGTGCCAACCCACAGCAATCTGACCATTGACGTCATCAGAACCGCCGCGGAAGTTGTGAATCTTTTCTGCAATACCTGCCCATCCATTAAATCCCTGCCAATCGTTTGCTTTGGAATAAATGATGGGACCGTTATCCCAAAGGATGTATGCCCAGATATTAGTTCCAGCGTTTATCCTGATGTCAGGATTATGGCATGTCCCGCTGTAAACGTCATACGATGAAGTCCAGGTTAATCCATAATCGCTTGAAACTCTGAATCGGACTGTATTGGCGTTGACGAGATAAGTCATATAGAGAAAGAACAATGGATTATCATTTAATTCATCAATTGCAGGATCGTATACTGATCCAGAAGTGATTTGGACCCAGTCGGTATAGCCGCCAGTGATGTTGTATCTCATAATCCAGATATCATCATCCTGTGCATTGCATATAACAAAGATGAATGTTGAATCTGAGTCGTCGTCAATGCAAGCATCCGTATTATAGATTAAGGTTGTGTCATCTGGCCAGGAATCCAGCACATAGTTCCATGTAAGTCCTTCGTCTGTTGACGAGAAAATAGTAATAGAGGAGGTGGCGGGGATAAGTCCACCGGTATATCGATAGACAGCGTAAAGAGTGCCGGTGTTGGTATCTCTGAGGAGGAAGGGATCAAGCGTAGGATCATCAGGAGATACGAGTATATCAGTTCCCCAGAGAGGTAGGCTTCCACCACTCTCGTCCCTTTTCCACTGCGTATAACCAGGAATTCGGGTGTTTGAGGTTACATCTATTTCTGATTCAGGATTGATTGGCTCAACAAAAGGAAATCCTCCTGTTGCAACAAGCGATCTATCTCCTGAAGAATGGCTAATGGTCGCTTTTTTTGTGCCGAAGGTGTCCTGATCACTTAAATTATTTGCGAGTGAAGCACCGCTGATCAGGGTAATAACCAGTATTATGAATAAGAAAGTTCTCATGTTTACCTCCGTTGAAGTTTTTGTCCCAAATGGAGTTTACTTGTTTTTACCTCCTTTCTTTTAAGATTTGTATTTCCGTTATGGTTCAACTTTGCTGTATCCCATAAATAACAGGAAGTTCTTTTCTTGTCAAGTATTTTTTAAGTTTCTTTGATTCAGACTAAGACAAAAATATAACATTCTTCTCAAGAAAGAAATAAAAAAAGAAAGTCAAGAAAAAAGAGAGATTGCTTTCCTTCGCTGAGTTTACCATCGAGGGAACGAAGGGCTCAGGACAGGCTCCACTTCGATACTCGCAATGACAGCATTGTGAATATATAGATTATTCATAACTTACAGAGTTAAAAAGATAAGCATTAATAAAATTTAGCCTGTGATGATTTGCGGATTTGGAATGAAAATGGCTGTAAAAATTACAACGAGAATAAAATATAAATAAAATATATATTTTTCACGAAACGGTTCTTTTAGACTGAGATAAAAACTTGCAGCTCCAAGAGGAATTGCGGCAATGAAGAGTAGCGGTAATCGGAGAATTATAGGTATTGAGAGATAACTCAAGAGGAGTAGGATAGCATTAATAAATCTCCCCTTTTTTAATCCAAATATGGTAAAGAGCGTTGCCACATCAGTTTTTTTATCGCCAAGATAATCTGCAAGGTCGCGGAAATTTAAGCCCAGAAAAAGTGGGATTACAATAAAAAGTGCAGCTTTTAGGGGAAATGACAGGAATGGTTTTGATGCATCGAAAAGAGAAAACCCTGCTATTGCAGTGAGAAGTGCACCAAAAGAGAGCATAAGTATTGATAAGGGAAAGAATCGTTTTAAGCGGAATGGTCTTGATGAATATAAGAGATGAATAACGTGTCCAAGGATAACAATGAGAAAAACACGGTAGTTTATGGTCAGGGCAAACATAAGCGAGAGTACAAAGAAGAAAATGTTGAGATTATTATACTGTTTTATCGTGAAAGGATTTGAATTAATGAGGGTCTTCTTTTTAGAGAATTGATCGGTTCTAATGTCATGTATATCATTAGTGATGACTGATGTTTGAAATGAGAAAAACACTGAGCAGAGTAGAAGAAATGAATCAATATAATTTGTAGGTTCTTGGAAAATATGATGTCCAATGAAGATTCCCAGGAGTGTTGGGAACAGGTAATGAATTGCAATTAAAGGTCGTGATTCTATGAGCCAACTTTTAATCATACCGGGTGTTTTTTTTCTGATAAAAAGTAAACCTATAATGGTTGAAGCAATTGGTAGGAGTGAATAGTAGTTCATCGTGTAAGTTCCTCGATCTTTTTTCTGGCAGGAATATATGATGGATTCACTTCGAGAGCCTTATTATACATTGTTAATGCGTCGCGTCTTTTTCCCATTTTTTCATAGACAAGCCCAAGATTATAGTACGCCTCAGTTTGGTTAGGATTTTTTCTGATTGATTTTTTAAATAAGCGTTCAGCATCAGCGTACCTGTTGGAAACAAGATATAGTGCGCCCAGGTTATTATAAATAGCATCGTTATTTGGTTCAATTGTTAGTGCCCTTAAAAACTGCTCCTCAGCGAGTTTTAATTTACCCTGATTATAATATATTACGCCAATACCTGCTAAGGCAGTAACAGCTCTTGGATTATAGTATAATGCTTTCTTATACATATCAAGAGTCTTATTCATTTCTCCTTTACCCAAAAAGAAATCTCCCTTTATTTGAAAGATTTTGTACTTAGGGCTTCCGTATAGTAGACTCTTTTCAATTGCCCGAATCATTACCTTTTCTTCACCCATTTGTGCTGCAGTTTGAGCGATTCTAATATAGAAATCTGCAGGTTCAATATTTTTTTCAATTGCCGTTTCATAAATTTCAATTGCTCTATTTCTTTTCCCTTTACCTGCGTAGGCCTGTCCGAGCGTAAGAAATGATTCATAATCAGGATTTTTGATTCTTTGCAGTTTTTCAATCCCAATGTCACTTTTACCGAGATTAAGATAGCATTGTCCAAGACGTTTAAGAGTTTCATCTTCAGTGTTTATTGAAAGAGCTTTCTCGTATTGATTCAGTGCTTTATTATAATCAGCATTGAGGAAGAAGCACCATCCAGCTAATTTTCTGCCTCTTAATTCTATCGAATGTTTATTTATTGGAATTATGGTTTTAAATGTATCCTCATGATAGATTAAAGAAAAGCCTGCAAGAAATGCCGGGATTACCGACACCCATTTTATTTTTATAAATTTTTTTATGATGAAAAATAGGGAAATCAAAAGAAAAAATATCGGACCGAGAGAAATAGCGAATAGTGCGCTTGCTGTAATAGGTATTTGGAATTCAGGTGAGGAAGGGTTAGAAAAAGTAGATGAGTTAACAAACGAGAAAGAGAAAATTGCAAGTAAAAAAATTAAATAGGAAATTGGACTGTAAAAAATAAACGTATAGTATTTGGAGATAAGTATAATCCCATAAATAGTACCGAGACACAAGAAAATAATAATATATATCGAAGTCTTGAAATTGAATATTTTCTTGATTATTTCTTTCTTACACTTTCTTAGAATAAAGAAGCCTGATAGTATTATTAGGATGGAGAAAACGACTGCATAATTCTGACTGTCAATTGGTAGGATACCATTCGTTATAATCGTTCTGAAACGGAGGATATTTGAACCTAAATAAGACGGGATTTTGGCGATGGTGTTAGGGAGAACACCATGGAGAAAGATGATAAGGTAAATAATAATTGAAGCAGTTATAGACTTTAAGAAATTTTTAGTTTTTATGAGGACGTAAGCAAAACCTCCAATTAATACAAGAAGTATCTCTATACGTTGGCCCCAGCTTGCATTTATCAAATCCGTCGTAAAATTGAAGAGTTTGTGTATTTCGGTAAATTGTTCAAATCCGCGCAAGTAGGTCAGTTTGTAACCACTTCCTTTAGAGATGATAATATCAATGAATGGAGTGATTGTAATAGCTGCCATTCCAACGATTAATACCTTTATTATTTTTATCCAGTTTTCCTTTGTAAACAGGATGAAAACCAGGAGGATTGTTAGAAAGAGCGAAATATAGAATAGTGGAAAATGGACAAATATCATATGGAAAGAATGGGAGTTAATTGGAGAGAATCCAAGAATCTGTTTACCCTCAAAGGCGCTTTCGAGGATATTCCGGAAAAGAATGATTGAAAATAGGCTCAGGCAGCCTATGAGGAAAGAAAACTTTTGATCTTCAAACTTTTTTAAGAAGTTCTCTGCTCTATTTTGTTTCTTTTTCATATACAAAAAAAGGGGGAGCAGAACCTCCCCCTTTTTCTTGTTAGGTTATAATTACTGGATTATTAATTTCTTTGATGATGTTGAATTTACGGTCTTGATTTGCAGGAAATAGACTCCCCTGGGTAATTTCTTCCCAGCGTTGTCAACACCATACCATTCCAATGTATGATTTCCGCTCTCTTTAACACCGTCAAATATTGTTGCAACCTCTTGTCCAAGGATATTGTATGCCTTAACTGTCAAATTTCCTCTGTTTGGTAATGAATAATTTATGCAAGTCATGTGGGTGAAAGGATTTGGACGTGCGCTGCCTATGATCTCTTTCTTTGTAACAGGTGCTTTTTCTTCTTCGACCTGTGTATTTGACCAGGAATCATAATAGACATTAGTGCCACCTGAACCAACATAAGCCATTGCTGGAATTCCTGGCAGTTCCCATGTCTGGATTGGTCTCGTGAATTCTGGAATATTGTCGTTGTAAGTAGTGTCAGAAGTCCAGGTACTATCGCTTTGCCAGTTAAAACAGCAGACTTCAGGATCCGTCCAGTCATCTACAGAGCGAATAAATGTTACGTATGGATAATAGAGACTATCATGATATCCATCGTGGACTGATATGCTTGGTAAAACCTCGTTATCTCCAACCCAGCTGTTGACAAACCAAACAGATGACCAGGTTGCACCAAAGTCCTCGCACCAAGCCCAGCAGAGACCATAATCCAGGTTTGTAGTTCCTGCGTCTCTTCTCGGGAACATTACCCATGAATCGCCGGTACCGTCATGTGAACAGGTAATCTGCGGACCCATTTTGAATGTTGTATCTGAGTAGATTGTTATAGAACCAAACCAGCTAACACCGGAGTTAGAACTTCTTCGGCATCTAATACCTCTGGTTTTATCGGTAAATTCGTAAAGATAGGCTTCATGCAGGTAACTAGCGTTACCCCATGATAGATCGGGAAAACCAGACCCATTAGTTTGTAGTTGAGTTTCAGTCTCCCATGATACACCAGTATTAAGAGATCTTGTGAGGAAGATTCCATCGGCACTGGGTCCACCGAGTCCTTTATGGTAAGCGAGGTAAAGGTAATAGGCATATTGATAATCACTTCGGTCTGCGCAGACAGAGTAGTTTAGCACAGTATCGTCTGAAGTTTCTATCCAGGAATACTCAAAAGTACCTGCTTCATCCCATCGTACATGAATTAAGTTTCCATTACCACCTGAAACACGAGCAAATACATGAAACCAGCCAGTACTTGGTCCGTGGATAATTTCAGGCTCATATAAAGCATTACCACCTACAGAGAAACCATGGTCATAAGCCCATGTTAACCCATTATCATCAGATTTGTATACCCAGCAAGTCGAATCGGTTCCAGCAATCGCAGCCCTTAGGGTATCTTCTTTATAGTAATCGACTGATATTGCCTCATCATCAATATTACCTGTCATTGCCCAGCTATTGTAGGCAACACCTCCACTAAATATTGTAACATCGTTACCCCAGCGCATAAAAGGTTCAGGTTCTTCCGTTATATTGATAACTTCTGGAAGGTCGTTCTGTTGGACTGGAAGTTGCATTTTATACTCTTCGAGGAGTTGAGCATGCAGTTCCATGTTACCATTCTCTCTTGCCTGGATAATCCGCTTGACGAGCGGGTTCGTTTCTGGAAAACAATCAGCTTCGGTTGAAACTCTGGGTGTAAACTCTTCAGATTGATTAAATTTTTCATTAGCATGGATTTGAAGAGCAAAGACAGCTGCTATCAATAAGCATACGAGGATTGTTTTATTCATTATTTTTCTCCTTTCTTACTTCTTGGTTAAAAAGGTTAGGAAAACTATATTTCACCTCCTTTCTATAAAATTAACTAACGAGATTTCACTCATTCTTCGTATATAAATAAATATAATTAGAAAGAACCCAAAAATCAAGTTTAATTTTATTTACTTAGATTGAGGTTCCTGTATTTTAATAGCAGATAATAATTATAATGTCAAGTAAAATTTTTATTTTTTAAAAAAAATTTTTCACCATTAGTTAAACTACCTTCGAGTCCCCGTTCGTGACCATCATCGTCTATAACAATTTTATGTCCACCTCTTACATCTTTCAGCATTTCCTCTGTAAGGATATGTTTTACCTTCATTCCTTTGAATAAATAAACTGGTTTTCCGTTCAGGTATACCTTAATTCTTTTTAATCCTTCCATCTAACTTTGCATTTATCTCTTTATTGGATTTAATATAATCTATCAGAATATCACTGATTAGGAGTCCTGTATCTATATAATTCCTTCCCTTTTTGAATGTTGTATACCCGTCACCACCTGCTGAAAGAAAATCATTTGTTGCAACAGAATAGAGTTTTTCCAGCTCAATCTGTTTTCCTCCAATACCCAGAGACTTTATTTTCTTGTTCTCTATTTCCAACCTGATTCCTGAGATCTGTAGAAAACCACCGGAACCCGGTTCAATTTGTGCGTAATGGTTTAATACTTCAAGAATTTCGCTTCCATTCAGTTTCATTATCACAAGATGGTTACTGAAAGGAAGAACGTTGAGTACTTCTTCAACGGTGATGGCACCTTTATCAATACTTGCCCTTATTCCTCCAGCGTTCATTAAAGCGATATCAGATTTTGCCATGCTCCGAACAACATCTGCTATGAGATTCCCGAGATTTGTCTCTTTGTTTCTAACATCCTCTCTTGCACCATTGAGCGGAGTAAGTGCTGTTCCTATCACTTCTTTAAGGTTCTTATCAAGCTTCACCATATATTCATCTACAATTTTTTTGATTTCCGGATCTTCTTCTACATCCTCAGTAACGGGGATAAGGATTCCTTCATATCCTGATATTTTTCCATCTTCGATATCAAGGTCAAGTCTTCCAACATATTCACCGTATTCGTATGCCTGACAGATAAGGGTGTTTTTGACTTTTTCTGGTTCCTCTATTTTTGTGTGTGAATGACCTCCAATAATTATATCGATTCCCTCGGTAGATTCAGCAAGCTTTTTATCTGTTTCATAACCTAAATGTGTGAGAGCGATGGTTAGATTTCCTTTTTCCAATTCTGTAAGAATTTTTTTTGCTGTTGTAATGGGATCAAGGAATAAAAGACTCTTTACATTTTTAGGATGTGTTGTTATAGGTGTTTCATCTGTTACGAGTCCAAGGATGTGAATCCTGATGCCCTTAATATTCCTTGTGAAATAGCTTTTTACTATGGGAGACTGACCTCTTTCTGAGACGACGTTACCACCGAGGATAGGAAAATTGGCGAGTTTCCGCAGCCTATTGAGATTTTCCTGTCCATAATCGAATTCATGGTTTCCCAGAACCATTGCATCGAGACCTATCTCTCCAAGACAGATAAAGTCGGGTTCACCTTTGAAAACAGTGCTCGATGGTGTGCCTTGTAGAACATCGCCAGCACACAGAAAAAGTGTAGGGATTTTCGCCTTTCTGTTTTCTTCCCGTATGGTTTTTACAATGGTAGAAATCCGTGCTATTCCTCCAACTTTATGTTCATCCTTAAAGTGTGCCTTGAATGGTGTTATATGGGCATGGTAGTCATTTATATACAGGATTGTCAAATGTTTAAGTTCTTCTTTATGAGATTTAACAGTCTTAGATGTACAGGAAAAGAATATTAATGAAAATATTATGAAAATAAAAGTAGTATATTTTCTCATAAATCCTCCATATCTCTTTTTTAGGGAGTTAAAAGTTTCTTATGAATTTCCTCAGGAAAAGGGACAATCTTGCCGTCTTTATTAATTAATGCATGTTTTGTCATCCCTTCAGCTAAGGTTTCTCCATTTCCGTTTTTTACGAAATAATGAAACTTAACGGATGCTTTTCCCATGGATGAAATTTCTGTTTCGATTGTCAGTAAATCATCATAGCGTGCTGGCTGCATATACTTCGTCCAGACCTCAAGTACTGGTAAGAGAAACCCTTCGGCTTCTATCTCTTTATAATTCTTTCCCCGTTTTCTAATAAATTCAGTTCTTCCCATTTCAAAATATTCTAAGTATTTTGAATAATATACATACCCCATTTTATCAATTTCTGCATATCTAACCCTGATTTCTATCTTGTCTCCCATACTTCATCCTTTTGAACAAAGTACAGTTGTATCTTTTGCTTTATTGTACAGCGGACAACCATTGCCGCAGAGATTAAGATCCGGACAGACCTTACATTTTTCTTCAACGTATTCGTTGTTTCTCAAATAGAGTGCAACATCGGAATTCCAGATCATATCCCAGGGATCATTCAGGATATTTCCCATTGTTTCAAAATAGCTCTGACAGGGTATAACATCTCCATTGGGTTCTACAGCGATGTTATATTTTGCAGCGGAACATTGTTTTAAACCTACACCGGCAATGCAGGGATCAAAGACACAGTAATGTGTTGGCGTGTACCAGATAAAATCCAGTTCGACTTCTTCCGCCTTTTTCTTGATTCGGTTTACATATGAACCAATTTTTTCCTCTTCAATACCCGTCCCGACGGAACGTCCGTTTCCTGAATAGATAATACTATTGTATGCAAACTTCTCAAGTCCTGTATTCTTTAAGAATTTTATATGTTCTTCTATTTCATTACTGTTATCGGTAGTGAGTGTTGTATTAGTTAGAACATATAGAGGAGAATCTAAACTATTTTTAATTCCCGCTACAGTTTCTTTCCATGCATCTGCTTGCACCATTTTATTATGGGTCTCTGCGTTGTATGATTCAATGGTAATTTGAATGTGGTCAAGTCCTGCATTGACAAGATTTCTTACCAGTTCTTTAGATAGGAGTCTTCCGTTTGTGATTACCCCTGTAACAAGACCTATATCCTCTGCATATGCAATGAGATCAGGAAGATCTTCTCTTAATGTTGGTTCTCCGCCTGTAAAAGTGATGTGTGGAATTCCAATTTTCCATAATTTTTTTATTACCTTCTTCCAATCTTCTGTTTCCATTTCAGGAAAGGGTTTTTTTCTTCCCACATAGCAGTGTTCACAATTGTTGTTACATCGGTATGTTAGAACTATATCAGACCTGTATGGTGCAGTCAAAGGAACACTGAATGCATCGATTCTGTTAATTTTTAGGAAAATTTCAGGCTCTATTCTCTCTGATTCCGCAATTTTGAGTATTTTCTTTTTTAAATCCAGATAGTCCTTTTCAGCATCCTGTCTTCTAACCCTGTATCTTGAGCAGATTTCTTTAACTGCTTCTTTATCACCCTTTTCTTCGATGATATATTTTGCGAATTCAGTTCCGGTTTTATTAAGATGTAATATCCTTGAAGCATTTATAACGAGAATCCCTGTTCCATCTTCTTTAACTCTGAGGTGCAGACGATACCCTTGATATCTTCCACTCTCACCTCTCTTATGATACAAACCCTTTTGAATCTGTTTTGCAGTTTTCTTAAATAGCATTATAGTTTACTGTATTGGGTTAAACCCCTTTCGCTCAATCGTTTTCGTCATTCAGATTTCGGGCTTCGTCATTTCTTTAACTGGCTACCTTCCTCCTCCTG
>JAGMEZ010000478.1 GCA_023127905.1 Caldifarciminota bacterium | reverse complement strand
GTATCCACCCTTACGGGTTTTCCATCTTCATATTCAACCGTCACCTGTGATTTACCATCTGGTCTTAAGTAGGCAATCTTCTTTGTTCTCCTGACTTCGGTTAATCTTCTAACCAGTTTGTGTGCCAGCATAATAGGAAGTGGCATAAGTTCTTCAGTTTCGTTCACTGCATAACCGAACATCATTCCCTGGTCACCCGCACCGCCAGTATCAACTCCAAGTGAAATATCCGGTGACTGTTCTTGAACACAGGAAAGAATTGCGCAGGTTTCATAATCAAATCCAAGCGAAGGGTCAGTGTAGCCAACATCTTTCACAAGTTTTCTTACAACCTTTGGAATGTCTACATAGATGGATGTGGTTATTTCTCCTCCGACTATTACGAGTCCTCTTGATACGAATGTTTCACATGCAACTCTCCCGTTTGTATCGTTTTCCATAATTACATCGAGAACTGAATCCGATATCAGGTCACAAATCTTATCAGGGTGACCTTCTGTTACCGATTCAGATGTTAAAAGTCTTTTTTCGCTCATTTCGACCTCCTTACCATAAATTCCCTTGAGCATTGTTTAATCCCCCCTGTCCCCTCTTTTTCACAAGTCCCCCTTTTCTAAAGGGGGATTTAGGGGGATTTTAAAGGTGAGGATAGAGTAGGTTTTATGTTTCATGTTTCTGGATAGTTTGGGAGAAATCTCCAACATTAAGAGATTGGAAAACTCCTTTGATAATTGCAGATTCGCCAATTATTGAATCTGAAAGTATACTCATTAAAACAGATGATTTTGTGTATAAAATAGAATTTTTAACAACAGAATCCTCAATCCTGCAAAATGCTCCGACTGAGACGTGAGGTCCGATAATTGATCTTTTAACTACTGCATCTTCCCCAATGAAAACAGGAGGTATAATAAGTGGATCTTCTTTTTTTAATTCTTTATAATACTTCTCTAAAAGATGTTGATTTGTTGTAAGCAGGGTTTCTGGTTTTCCACAATCAAACCATCCTTTAACGGGGAAGATATCGATTTTGTAACCTTTTTCAACGAGGCTCTGCAAACCATCTGTAAGTTGGAATTCACCCTTCCTCTGTATTCCTTTCTGTATAATCTCCTCTAATCCATTGAGGAGTTCATGTGGTTGTTTTATATAGTATATACCTACGATTGCAAGATTACTAACAAATTCCTTAGGTTTTTCAACGAAACCTGTTACCTTCTCTTTTTCTAATTTAACAACGCCGAACCTGCTTGGGTTTTCGATTTCCTTCACGCCGACAAGCGATATCCTGCTTTTTATAATTTCGTTGAGGTTCACTTCAAAAATTGTGTCTCCGAGGATTATAAGCATTTCATCGTCTGGTTTGAAATAATCTTTCGTTAGATATATTGCATGTCCCAATCCTTGTTGTTCTTTTTGGACGATGAAACTTGATTTTACGTTAAAATTAGATTTAATGTAAGATTCTATTTGATCGCTGAAATGCCCTACTATAAAGATTGCTTCGCTTATAGGTAGATTAATTATTTCTTCCATTATGTAGCCAAGTATCGGCTTTCCTGCTACCTCGAGGAGAACCTTTGGTTTCGTGAAGGTATGTGGTCTTAACCTTGTACCACTTCCAGCAACTGGGAGTATGACCTTCAGATCTTTCATTTCAGCTTTTTAACCTCTTTTTAAGTGAATCGATTCTTTGTACTGGTGTTGGGTCTATTTTAAGAATTCGGGAGATAAAGTAACTGAGGAAATCACCTTTATAAATTAAGGAGAACATTTCATCAAGTTCATTGCCGCCTTCTGCCTGTACTGTTGTTATATTTCCGACAAAATTTTTGAGAATATCTTCGGTTACTCTGAACCTTTTTTTAATCTGTTCATTCTCGTACGTTTTAGCTCTCAAGAATATTAGATGCATTTGCCTTATATTATGTTTTGGATAATCGAGACCTACAATTTCATTATGATTTGCTTCCGGTATTTCGTTTATATGTGCGAATGTTTTACTGTTTTCGTTTAGTTGGGTTTGCCACCTTAAAGCAACAGATTTAAGTCTGCGGGAAACGTACAGAAGGGGTATTTGATTTATAAGTTTCTCTGCGAGTTCTGTTATTTCATTTTCACTGCTTGTAAGGTTATCCTTTAGTTTTAAAAGTGTTGATATTACTGTTTCGATATCTTTATCAGTTAGAGGTAAATCAAGAATTCCTTTGAGAAATCCTAACATCGAAAAAAACGAAAATCCAAGTGCACTTCTTGGTGGAAAACCGTTCGGAAATTCAATTATCGGAAGATTTTTCTCTTCTGCTGTTTTTGCTATCTTCCCATCACTTGTAAATACCACAATCATTGCATTCCTTATTAAACCCTGAGAAAGGGCACATATTGTTTCTTCTGTATTCCCTGAATAGCTTGATATGAGAAGAAGTGTATTTTTATTTACAAAGGAAGGAAGATCGTATCCTCTATTTACCAAGAGAGGGATCCGAAGGATTTTAAAGAGCAGATCATGTAAAAGATCTCCAGCAATGGCAGAACCACCCATTCCACTGACTACAATATTACTTGGGTTATAAATCTTTTCATGTTTGATTAATTCGCCCTTTTTCCATGAATTAAAAATCTGGTCCGGGAATCCTTTTATTTTTTCCTTCATCCCCGATACATCATGTTCATCGGTAAGCATTGTACCCTTTCTTCTCTCCTTTTCGATATTTCAAATCATATTTTGATTATTTTTCTTAAAATTCCTCAAATTCTCCCAGTATGAGTTCTTTTATTTTTGTAAGTTTAGTATTTATAATGTTACGTAGAAATGCTCTGACTTCTCCTGGGGTTGAAAAGGCAATGCATTTTCTTGCAATTTCCTTTGATTCCTTGAAGCTGAGCGTTCGTATGACCTTTTTTACTTCAGGAATTACCATAGGAGTTGCGCTCAATTCATCGACACCAAGCCCAATTAGAACAGGAATAGCAAGAGGATCTCCTGCTATTTCACCACAGATTCCAACCCATATACTATTTCTATGAGCTGCCTCAATAACGGTTTTAATGGTTCTTAGCACAGCTGGATGCAAATGATCGTATAGATCAGCAACGAGTTCATTCGTTCTGTCAACGGCAAGGATATACTGTGTAAGATCATTTGAACCGATAGAGAAAAAGTCTGACTCCTTAGCAAACGCATCCGCAAGGATAGCAGCAGAGGGAATCTCAACCATTATCCCCGTCTCAATTTTCTTGTCGAATTTTATCCCTTCTTTATCCAGTTCTCCCTTAACCTCTTCTAATGTTCGTTTTGCCTCTTTTATTTCATTTAAGTCTGAAATCATCGGAAACATAATCCGTACAGTTTTTCTGTCACTTGTACGCAGAATTGCACGAAGTTGAGTTTTAAATATACCTTTTCTTTTCAACGAGATTCGTATTGCTCTCCATCCGAGGAAGGGATTGTTTTCAGGATAATTAGTTTTAAATATCTTATCACCACCAAGATCTAAGGTTCTGAAGATGACAGTTTCAGGGTAAAGCTTATCGACGATATTCTTATACACTTTATATTGTGATTCCTCTGTAGGTAAATGCTCTTGAGTAAGATAGAGAAACTCGGTTCTGTAAAGCCCTACTCCATGTGCACCATGTTTTTTAGCAGAATCGATATCTTCTGTGAATTCTATATTTGCTGATAGATCAATACTATGACCGTCTACTGTAGTAGCAGGTAAATCCCGCAACCCGAGCAGTTCTTGTTCTAAACCCTGAAGATGTTTTTTCTTCTTTTCATAGTTTTTAAGAGTTTTTTCAGTTGGATTTACTACAATAACACCAGCATATCCATCAACGATAATTTTAACCCCAGGATATATATTTTCAGTAATTTCTCTTAATCCGACAACTGCTGGAATTTCAAGTGCCCGTGCCATAATTGCAGTATGGGATGTTTTACCGCCAAGATTTGTCAGAAAGGCAAGTACTTTCTCTTTCTCAAGCTGCGCTGTATCCGATGGAGAGAGATCTTCGGCAACAAGGATAATTTTCTTATCAGGGAATGAAATTTTTTGCTCCATACTGCCAGTTAGATTCTTTATAACCCTGTTTGTAACATCTTTTATGTCGGTAATCCTTTCCCTCAGATAAGGATCGTCTATCTTTTTGAATTTTGTGAGAAGATCCTTCGATATTTCTAAAAGTGCCTGTACGGATTCTTTTTTTTCTTTCCGTATCTTTTTTATTGTCTCATCAATAATCCAGGTGTCTTCGAGTGCAAGTAGTTGGACATCAAGGAAGTTTGCCTTGGTAAAACCAAGTTTTTTCACCAGGTTGCTTTTTATATCGTTAAGTTCTTTTTTTGATTTCTTAATTGCTGCTTTAAATTTCTTGACTTCATTATCTATATCACTTATTGGTTTAAGAGTTCCCTTGAAAAGAATTCTACTCTCCTGAAAGAGAAAAGCAGGTCCAACTGCAATTCCAGGAGAAGCTGTAATACCTCTAATTATTATATCATTCCTCATCAAATTTCTTCTCCACAATGAGTGTCACGAGTGAATCAATTGCCTCTTTTTCATCGACTCCATCTGCAATTATTGTAATTTGACTTCCTTTCTCAGCTGCGAGCATCATGACGCCCATAATACTCTTCCCGTTTACCTCGATACCATCCTTTTCTATTTTAATATCACTCTCAAACTTTCCTGCAGTCTTTACAAATAGCGAAGCAGGACGTGCGTGTAAACCGAGTTTATTTACAATTGTTACGACATTCTTTTTCATTGCCAGAAGAAGGAATTATAGTTGTTTTATTTTCATAAAAATGTTCATGATGATCCGAAATACAAATTTTTATTGTAGTTTATACACTATCAATAGAATACGGCTCATCGAACAGTTTTATAATATACAAGAAAATGATAACTTTGTCAACAAAAATGAGGATAAAATTATTTGTGTAATAGAACTCCCCCTTTTGGTTAAAAATTTCCTTGACTTAGTAGATTGTATAGTATAAGAGAAAGAAATGGATGAATTATTAAAAGATGGAAAATATCTTTGTTTTCTTTCCACAGTAGATGAGGATAGTAGACCACATTTAAGACCGTTGATATGCATTATTTTTTCAGGAAAGATATATTTTTCTACAAAGGATGGTTCGAGAAAAGCAAAAGAGATTGCTTTAAATCCTTGTATAGAACTTGTTGTTCCACATATAGAGAGCGAAAGTCTCGCATATGTGTGTTTTTCTGGCGATGCATTCAGGATATATGAAGAGTCAGTAAAAAACAGAATAATCGATAACTCAGGTTACAAGCTTAGTGACTATCTTATAATAAAAGAGAAGGATAACATTTTACTGTATGAATTGTTACCAATTAGTGTTGAACGATTCGATCCTATTGAGAAATGTGTAAAGAATATTACAAGAGAATTATTTAACAAAAACAAAAATTTTAATTAATAAGATGAAGATTACAAGATGGCTACTTCTTTTTTTCATAATTAATTTATGCCAGAACTGCGTAAGAGGAAATGTAAGTGAAGAGGATACAGAGATGAAGGTCGGTAAAAATAAGGTTGGAAAAGAGGAACTATCATATGAAGAGAGAATAGAAATATTAAAAGAATCCATAGAAGAACTGGTGAAGGTTGCTAATAGAGATACAAGGTTTCATGGTCAACTTCCAAATGCACCGAGAAAGTACAGAAATGGTTTTCACGAAGGTATTGACTTTTATGATGGTTTCTGTGGTGTGAAGATTGAAGAAGGTACCCCTGTTCTATCAATTGCCGACGGGAAGGTGATTCGGGTAGATAAACAATATGTTGAAATTTCCATAGAGAAAAGGGATGAGCTGCTTGCAGAAGCATATAATTGTGGATATACTCCGGATTCAACACTTGATATTCTCAGGGGCATGCAGGTATGGATAGATCATCGAAACGGCATTGTAACACGATACTGTCATTTAAGCAAAATTAACCCTGGACTAAAAGGAGAGGTAAAAAAGGGAGAAATTATTGGGTTCGTGGGTGGTTCCGGAACAAAATCAAAGACACCACATCTCCATTTTGAGATTAGGATTGGCGAAGATTTTCTTGGGAAGGGAAAATCCACTGATGAAAATCTCAAGCTCTTGGAAGAAATATTTAATAAATAAGAACATGAATTAAACAGAGATTACACAGATTATTGTTGAGGAGGGACAGATCCCCCTGGAATAATACATATCCATAGGGACCTGTCCCTTTTCGAAAACTCTGTAGGATTTGTAAGCGATTTGCTTCTTTCTCCGTAGCTTATGCGGTTGATTTTTTCCTTGATTTCAGTGTAGAAATAATATAGACTTTCCCTATGAAGATACTCGTAATCAGGTTTAGTTCACTTGGTGATGTAGTCCTTGTTTCACCGCTTTTTCAAAAAATAAAAAACCGTTACCCAATATCTGAAATCACGTTTCTTACAGATAATAAGTTTGAATGCCTTTTCAAAACAGATCCTAATGTTGATAGAATAATTTCTTATGATGTGTCTGGTGAAAATTTAGTGTATTTAATAAAATCCCTAAAAAGAATGAGAAAAGAACACTATGATATTATAATAGACTGTCATAGTATTCCTCGATCTCTTATTTTTCTTTACTTTGGGAGAGCAATAAAGAGAAAGCGGGTTAATAAGTTTTCACTCCAGAGACGGAAAATTATCAGTTCCCAGAAAAAGAGAGAAATACCCCATGTAGTGAAGAGATACCTTGCAACCCTTAATGGAATGGATAGAAACGAATTCAAGCCTAATATTTACCTAAAAGAGGAAGAAATAGATAAGATAAGTAATATACTAAGTAAGAAGAAAGGGAAGAAAAAAGTGGTTGGTTTTGTACCAGGTGCATCAAAACGAACAAAGATATGGAAATTAGAGAAATTGAAAAGTCTCGCAGCTGAATTGGTCGATAAGAATGATGTTTTTATTATTTTTTTCGGAAACAAGGAAGAGATTCCACTCGTGAAAAAGGTAAAGGAAGGTTTGCAAAATCAATATCTCGACCTTTCCGGAAAAACAAACTTGAGGGAACTTGCACTTTTTATTAATAATTGTAATGTGTTGTTTACAACAGATTCAGGGCCAATGCATATTGCTGTTTCAGTGGGAACACCGGTTGTATCAATTTTTGGTCCAACTGTTCCAGAGTTTGGATTTGCACCGTATGATGAAAAGAGCGTTGTTATCTCAAAATCGCTTTCCTGTCGTCCTTGTAGTTTACATGGAAATGATGTCTGTCCTCTAAGACACCATAACTGCATGAAACTTATTGAGATAGAAGAGGTTAGAAAGGAGATAGAGAGATTGCTTGCCAATGAGAAGACAAAGATAAAGGAAAAAGGATAAAGGAAAAAGGAAAAAGGATAAGGGAATTTAAATAATATGAGAAAACGAATAATAATTATAAGGTCGCCAAATTGGGTAGGTGATGCTGTTGTCTCAACAGCGATTCTTAAGCCTTTAAGAAACTACTTTCAAAATGAAATAATTATTATTGTAGCAAAAGGATATGTCTCTCCAATTTTCGAGAATAATCCTTTCATTGATGAAGTAATTATTTTTAAGGGCTTCAGGGAAGGAATTAAAAATATAAAAGGAGATATAGGAATAATACTTCCAAATTCATTTTCATCAGCCCTTCTTTTTGCTTTAAGTGGTGTCAAGAGGAGGTTTGGGTATAGAAGTGAATTAAGGAGATTCCTTCTTACAGATGATATTAAGTTACCTCCGTTAAGAAAGGAACACCTTCTTGAAAATTACAAAAGAATCGTGCGAACTATAGTTTTTAAAAGTAGAACGAATAATTTTAAACCAGAAATCTTTTTATCGAAAGATGAAAAGAGTAAGAATATATTCGCTAAGTGTGGTATTCCATTTGGTATAAAACCCGTGATAGTTGATCCTGGAAGTGCTTATGGTGAAGCAAAGATATGGAAATTAGAAAAGTATGCAAAACTGATTGATTATATAATACGAGAGAAAAAAATACCGGTAGTTCTACTTGGGTCAAAGAAAGGTGTTCACCTTGTTAAAAATATTATAAAAATGGTAACTGAAAAACCTATGATCCTTACAGGTGAATTATCGCTCAGAGAGTCAATTCTTGCTATTTCAAATTGCAGGCTTTTTATTTCTCCTGATACAGGCGGAATGCATGTTGCTGCTGCACTTGGTGTTTCGCAGATTGCAATTTTTGGTTCTTCCTCGCCCGTCTGGACAGGTCCGTTAAATCCAAACAGCAGGGTAATTTATAAGAACATATCATGTTCACCCTGTTTTAAGAGAAAATGTCCTCTAGGAACATATAAATGCTTAAGTAATATTACGGTTGAAGAAGTGGCAGAGAAGGTAGAGGAACTACTTTGAATCAGAGAGCAATATTTCTTGATAGGGACGGAACCATAATTAAAGAGAAAAACTATTTGAAGGATTTTTCTGAGGTTGAGTTGATTGATGGAGTTGTAGAGGGATTGCGGTTATTGAGAGAAATGCGGTTTAAACTTGTAATTATTACGAATCAGTCTGGTATAAAAAGGGGAATTATCACGAAAGAAGAGCTTAAGAAGGTACATAAAACAGTAAAGGAACTGCTCATTAAGGAAGATATTACAATTAATGGAATTTATTTCTCACCGGATCTTCCAGAAGAGCGATCTACGACAAGAAAACCTCAGACTGGGCTCATAGAGAAAGCAGAGAGAGAACTGAAATTAAAGATTAGAGGTTCATATTGTATAGGGGACAAAAAAGAAGATATTGAAATGGGGAAAAAGAAGGGTTTAAGAACTATCCTTGTTCTGACAGGATACGGTAGAGTAACTAAAGAAAATGTCAAACCTGATTATATCGCAAAGAATTTGCTTGATGCTGCTTTCTGGATAAGGAAAGAAGAGGAAGGATGATAAATCAAAAAAGCCTTGACATTTGCTGTTCATTTTGCTATATTTTATTGAGGTCATAGAGAAAATGAGATTAGGATCGCTTTTAATAAAAGAAAATTTAATTACTGAGGAGCAACTTGAAAAGGCATTGGAAGAACAGGAAACAAATGGTGGACGTCTTGGTTCTAACCTTGTGAAACTTGGTTATATTTCCGAGAAACAATTGATATCAACTCTTTCAAAACAACATAACGTACCTGGAGTTGATTTGAATACAGTTGAAATTGATCCTGAGGTCTTACAACTAATCCCCTCAAATATTGCCACAAAATATGAACTTATCCCACTTTCACGGATAGGTAAAATACTTACGGTGGCAATGGTTAACCCGGATGATATTTTTGCATTAGAAGATATAAAATTCAGTACAGGATTTGAGATACAACCTGTGATTGCAAGTGAATTGTCGATAAGAAATACACTGGAGAAGTACTATGAAGGGCAAGATCTTTTGCAGAAGGTAGAAAAGGAAATTGAAGGATATGAAGATGAAGAAGTCGAAGTAGTTGGTGTTGAGGAAAAAGAAGGTGAAGAGGAGGAGTCGAGTGATCTTGCCGCGCAAGTAGATTCTGGTCCAATTGTGAAATTAGTCAATTCTGTAATAACAAAGGGTGTTGAAACAGGTGCAAGTGATATTCATATTGAGCCTTACGATAAAGAACTTCGTGTTCGTTTCAGGATCGATGGAATTTTACGAGAAGCTATGAAACCCCCCAAAAAAATGCATAAAGCGATTGTTTCTAGATTAAAGATTATGGCAAAAATGAAAATTGCAGAAAAACGATTACCACAGGATGGGAGGATAAAAGTCAGGATAAGAGGGAAGCCAATAGATATAAGAGTTGCTTCAAT
>JAGMEZ010000477.1 GCA_023127905.1 Caldifarciminota bacterium | reverse complement strand
ATAGTGGTTAGTGGTTAGTGGAAAAGTCTTAATTAATCTTCCACTCACGTTGTAAATCTTTAAGGACATCTGTTTTCTGACTTCTGAGTTCTGTCTTCTGACCTCTGGTATTTGCAATCTTATTTCCACCCATTCCCTGAATGGATTTGGGTAAGCAGAGATAAATAATTTGTTTGATATATCAGAGAGAGTTTCTTCGACTCCGGTTGGAAGAGACCACTTCACGTAGACCTCTTCCTGACCAGTTCCACAACGATAATCGTACCATGTTACATAGACACAATTGTTTATATTAGAAGCAACCTGAGGTTCATAAGAACCGTCTGTGGTGAAAGTCAATTGGACATCTGTCTCCCAGGTTCCAGTTAAAGCATCGTATTTCTTATAAAATATAACAGAGTAACCAATATATTCAGCAAAGATAATATGCCTGTCTCCTGTTGATAAATCTACAGCAATATCTGCATGGGGTATAGTAAATGCGGTATTGAAGTTCTCTTCAGTTCCCCAGGTTTGTGTTGACGAATCCCACATCAAGTACCGAAGATGCTGAGAACCTCCATAGATGAGATGGATATTGCTTGAGAAATCGGGTGCCATTCGGGGATAAACACTCATAAATCCGTTGGTTGTAACTGCTTCTTCATCAGACCATGACGAACCATTATAGTACTTGTGATATATCTCTGCTGTTCCGCTCCTGTAATCCTGCCAACAAACGTGAATATTATCATCAGGAGAGACGGTAACACCAAAGAAACCGTTGGGGGAAGCGAAATGATCAGTGAGCATTGAATCGGCGCTCCAACTCGAACCATCGTGGACTTTATACCATATTGTTAACGGCGTATTTCTTTCGTCAAGCCAGAAGACATAGACATTCAGATTACTATCAGTTACGACCTTTGGACGCGTAGAAAGTCCCAATGAATCATCTGTTGTAATAATATATTCCTGGCTCCATGTCGAAGTTGAAAAGTCATACCTTTTATAGCTAACATTGTAATTTGCACCAGAAACGCCAGACCATCTTAAAAAAACAACATGAATATTGTTCTCTGAATCAATCGCAATTGTTGGTGAATTGCTATGTATTGTAGGATTACTCAAGTCTATGATTGTGCTCCAGTTTAATCCATCATATTTCCTGTAGTATATACCATTTGTTGAAGAACCATTATCCTTCCATACAACATGTATATTGTTATCAGAGTCAACTTCAATATCCGGATAGATAGATTCTTTTACATCATTCTGGCTAATAATTGTATCATTTGACCATCCAGGTGGGTCGAAAGGTGAGTATTGTTGTTTATTTGCAGTTTGGTTGTCATATTCAACACCTCCATAGGCATCAATGGATTGAGAAAATAGAGGTGTTGTTAATATTGAAAGCACCAATAATGCATGGACAAAAAAGAAACCTAATTGATTCATCCTCTCTCCTTCTTCATTTAGCTTTTATTATTTATTTTCTTC
>JAGMEZ010000476.1 GCA_023127905.1 Caldifarciminota bacterium | reverse complement strand
AGCCTTTCCAATTCAATATTAGCCTCTGACAATATTCTCTTTTGAGATTCAAGAATATCCATATCTTTTTTGACCCGGTTAATCATCTCTTTCAATGCCTTTGCAAGAATGCCAATTTCATCCACTCTATTTGTCTCTATTTCTGCATCGAAGTTGCCAGCAGTTATTTCCTTTGCTGCATCTGTCAGTTTCATGAGTGGTTTCATCACTGTTCTTGTGTGTATGTGTGAAATTAATGATGTGAGAAGAATGGCTACAATTGTTACAGAAAAGGTAACAAGTCTAAGGATAAACAGCCTTTTCTCTGCAAATTGTTTGGTAAAATAGTATCTAACAGAATATCGGTGCCAGCCCCACGGTTCAAGGTATGGATAAATCACATCATAATATTTTTGGTTTTCAGCATTACTGAACGTTGGACTAATCTGTTTAACTCTCTCATTAATAGCTTGCTTTTCTTCCCCTGTTATCTCTTCCACCCCCTTACCCTTGAATTCATCAGAATCAAAAACCTTCTTCCCATCAAACGTATAAATAGCTACTCGTATAAGTTCGGTGTCAAGGGCAAGAAGATTAACAACCAGCTGTCTGAATTTGAAGTATCCCGATTCATAGTAATTTTCATATGTCTCGCATAACGGTCCTGCTGTAAGTGTCGCAAACGTCAATGCGTCTTTTTCCATATTTGATTTCATTTCCCGAGAACGCATATGAACAAGTATCGCCGCTAAGCTCATCATAAATACGAATAAAAGTATATTAATATTAATAATAATCTTTGTTCTGAAGCTCATTATCTTTTATCCCCTAAGACATCTTACCCAAAAAAAACACCAGTTAAAAGGAAGAACTATCAGTTTTAACTTCCTCACCTTTTCCCTCCACCTCTTCTTTTTCACTCTCCTTCTCAATCTGTGGATTTACCTCACCTTCTTCCTTTGGTGTTTCAATGACTAATACAATCCTCCTATTTTTCCGTCTGTGTTCCTCCTTATCGTTCGGGAAAATTGGACGGTATTCTCCATATGCAACAACTGCTAATCGGTCAGGTTTTATACCTACTTCCTCTTGAAGGTATCGAACTACATTTACAGCTCTTGCTGCTGATAATTCCCAGTTTGTAGGAAATTGCTTTAGTAAATCACCACTAATTTTTGTATCATCTGTATGACCTTCAATCTTTATCTCACCAGAAGTTGCATTCTTTAATATTTTACCAAGCTTTGAGAGCAGTGGTAAACCTTCACTGCTCAATTTTTCCTCGCCAGGATTAAACAATTTCAAACCAGGGAGACTTATTTCCACACCTTTTTTTGCCCTTCTTATCTCAAAGCTTTCATCCGTTGAAATCTTGCTTAACTCCTCAATAATACTTCTTTTGTATGTATCCTGTGTATCAAAATCCCTCTTTTTCTCTACTTCACTTTTAAGTTTTGTTACCAGTTTAGTTAATGTCCTATTCTCTCTTTTAAGACTCTCTATCTTGAAATCTAAAGGTTTAAATTCTGTAATATAAAAAAATGTACCATAACCTCCAAGGACAATTACTATAAAAAGAAGAAAATATACAAAAAATCTCATCTTTTACCTCCTCGTTTGATTTTCATTACTTCTTTTTAATTTCCAATTTCTATTTTATAAATTTCGGACTTTCCTTCCTTTCATGTCGCCCTTTTCTAAAGCGCAGAAAAGTAGCGTTGGGGCTTGTCCCCAACCCTTGCCGAGGACAAGCCTCGGCGCTACTACATTCTCGCAGGCTGAGCTTTTTTGTTTGATATTTTTCGAAGGTGTTCAATTTCCAATTTCCATTTTCTTAATTTCGGACTTTTCTTCTTTTTTGTCCCCCTTTTCTAAAGGGGGATTTAGTTCGTAAACATCATTTTACCAATCGAAGCAGTACCACTGAATAGCAGACAATTGCTTCCTTTTCGCCTACAGGACCAAGTCCTTCATTTCTCTTCGCTTTTACCGAAACTCTTCCCTTATCAATTCCAAGTATTTTTGCAATATTGTCTCTTATCTTTCCTTTATAAGGAGATAACATAGGGACTTCTGTTACAATTGTCGAATCAATATTGAGAATCTCGAAAGTTGCCATTTTTTTAATCCCTTCAACAATGCAGCTACTACGAATATCTCTCAGGCTTTCATCAGTATCGGGGAAATGCTCTCCGATATCACCCAGTGAAAGAGCTCCAAGGATTGCATCACAAATAGCATGAAGAAGAACATCTGCATCAGAATGTCCCATAAGACCTTCCTTTGAGGGAATCTCCAAACCTCCAAGGTAGAGCTTGCGTCCATCTACCAGCCGATGAATATCATATCCAAAACCAATCCTCAGGTTCATTCTTAATTCTCCATCAACACATTTTACTACTGCTCGATTTTCGTAAATATCACCCTTCCTGTTGGAAGATCAAGTACACTGATAACCTCACATCTAATTACCTTTCCAAGAGATGTCGATGCACCCTCAATGATAACCGTACTATTATCGTCAAGATATCCTATCCCTTCGCCAGTGTATCTTCCTCTTTTAACAGGTTTCACAGTAAGTATATCTCCCTTGAAAAAGACCTGTTTTAATGCCATTCCAAGCTCTTTTAATTTAAGAACCTTTACTCCAGCTACCTTTGAAAAAGTTTCGAGTTCATCTTCTATGGTCAAAAGTTTGTAATTTTTCAAAACAGCAAGCCTAACAATTTTCCTGTTGATACCCTCTAAATTCTTCGGATGTGTTTTGTCTATTATAACATTATATTCTCTCTTTCCTAAAAGTGTTTCTATTACCATATCTCCCCTTTTTACAGAAACATCCGCTTTAGGAGAAGCTACTTGTTGTTTAATATAGTTAATTAGAAACTGGGGTAATACAATAACTCCAGAAAGAAAACCGGTTTTCAACACCATCAAAATGCGTCCATCAATTATAACTTCAGTTGACGGAAGGAAAAAATCAGAATGTCTTTTTTTAATAAATTGCAATTTTTACTCCCTATTCATTTTATGATTCTGTGAAAAACTTTACCACAGAGAACACAGAGGTTGTTTAATTTCAACAAATTATGAAACATTTCCCTCCCTCCCCCCTCTGTGAACTCAAATGTGTTTCCTATTTCAAGCTTTTCTCCTAACTTCTCTATGCTGAAAGCTCGAATACTTCTGTGTTTCGGAAAAGTATTTCCTAAAATCCTTTTCCTTATTTCTTCACTTTGTATCAATTTATTAAGATTTCTTTTAGCTGTCATTATTTTCACCTTTTGTCTTTTATGTTTTTTTTGAGAACACAGAGATATTATTTTCTCTGTGACCTCTGTGGTTTCTTTCATATTCTTTCATACTTTTTTTCCCACTACCCATTCTATTAGTGCAAATTTGATTTCTCAATTGCCTCTTTCAGACTCATTGCACTAATCGTTTTTATTTTTTTCTGCAGTAAACCCTTCTTGTTTCCAGCAGGAATAATACATCGAGTAAATCCCAACCTTTCCGCCTCTTTAACCCTTCTATCTATCTGCGATACCGGTCTCACTTCACCTGCAAGACCTACCTCACCAATCACAACAGTTTTATTATCACAGGGACGGTCATCAAAATTTGAAGCAACTGCCACCAAAATCCCAAGATCACAGGAGGGATCAAGGAGTTTAAGTCCTCCTACAACATTACAAAAAACATCAAAACCTCCGAGGTTATAACCTGCTCTCCTTTCAAGAACTGCGAGAAGAATCGAAAACCTCTTATAATCGCTTCCTGCAATAATACGTTGAGGCATCGGGTATCTTGTTGGAGAAACAAGTGCTTGAACCTCTGCAAGAATGGGTCTCGTTCCCTCAATAGTAGAAACGACAACAGAACCGGATGTATTGAATGTTCTTTCATCAATGAACATCATTGAGGGATTTTTTACTTCAATAAGTCCATCTTTTGTCATCTCAAAAACACCAATCTCATTAATCGATCCAAATCTATTTTTCACAGCACGGAGTATTCTAAAAGATTGCGTTCTATCGCCTTCTAAATAAAGTACGGTATCGACCATATGTTCGAGAGTCCTTGGTCCAGCAATCATTCCAACTTTTGTAACATGCCCAACAAGGAAAATGGTAATATTCCCCTCTTTTGCCACTCTTGTAAGTTGCGTGGTACATTCCTTTACCTGGCTTACAGAACCAGGTGAAGACCCAATGTCTGTATCAAACATCGTCTGGATTGAATCCACAATAAGAATAGAAGGGTTGACCTTCTTCACGGCTTCAGTTATGTTCTCCACAGCAGTTTCTGAGAGGAAAAAAAGATTTTCTGTTCTTAAACCCAGTCTTTTTACCCGAAGCCCAATCTGATACGACGATTCTTCTCCTGATACATAAAGAACCCCCATACCTTTCTCAGAAAGATTGGATGCAATCTTTATAAGAAGCGTAGATTTACCTATCCCTGGTTCACCGCCTATCAGAATAATGGTTCCTGGTACAATACCCCCGCCAAGAACCCTGTCAAATTCAGCAATATTTGTACTCCATCGGGCATACTCACTACTTTCAATCTCGCTAAGTTTAACAGGGGAAGATGAGGGAACCTTCCTCTTTTTTGCACTAATAACCTTCTCTTCTACAAAACTGTTCCAAACGCCGCAATTTGGGCACCTACCCATCCATTTTAGCAAAGAGTAACCACATTCCTGACAAACAAATGCTGATTCTTTCTTCTTCTTCATTGTAGTGAATATTATACCTTTTTTAGTTCGTTCTGTTTACAAACCAATCCAACAAATTAAACCAATCAAACCAATTAAACACTGAATAGTTAGAATACTCGAATACTAATGTATTTCTTCGGGTTTTCCTTAATATCCTTTATAAGAGCCTTTGTCTCCTTTAAAGTTGCCTCAACCTCATTATATAATTTTTCATCTTTCGCAAGTTTACCCAACGTTCCCTTTCCTTTGTTTATATCCTCAAGCACCCGAAAGAGAAGATCAAGGTTCTCATCGAGTTTATCAGTTATAGCAATTATTTTATCCAGATCCTTCTCAACTTTCTTAACCGTCCTCTTTATTCCTAACCTGTTCTCCTTTACTAACGCTGCGAGCTCCCGGGATACAATATTTATATTCTCGAGGGTTTCTTCAATATCTCCACTGCTGATTTTTTCAGCAATCTCTCGTATCGGTTCAAGAATTCCACCCAATTCTCCAAGAGAAAAGGAGGGGGAACCTTTCCCTTTAAGCGGTTTTGAAGTATCAAAAAGTTCCTCATCTTCACCCAATTTTAATTCAATAAATTTAGTCCCGCTAATCAACGCAACATCCTTAATAGAGGCTTTTGCATCTTTTTTCAAGACCACATCAATTTCCAGATAGCAACGTGTAGAAACCTTATTTCCCTGAAGTTCAATAGAAAGAACCTTGCCTTTCTGCACACCAAGCACCCATATAGGATCTCCCCTTTTTAAACCCGTTGCATCATTGAAATTCACCGTTATCGTATAACCCTTGCTTCCTATTCTTGCCCGCTTAATCCATAAATAGCCAAAGATTAAAATAACCACACTGAGTACAATAAAGATTCCGACTTTTAGTTCAAGATTTTTTACCTTCATCAGGTTCCTCCAGTAATTGGCCCCTTTTCTTCACCTTTAATAAATTGCTGCACATAAGGATTATCTGTGTTCTGTATCTCTTCAGGGGATCCATCAAAAATAATCCTTCCATCGTATAACATTGCGATTCTATCAGCAATCCTATACGCACTTTTCATATCATGCGTAACGGCAATTGTTATTATCTTGAGTTTTTTCTGTAACTCAAGTATCAGATTGTTTATTCTATCCGCTATTATGGGATCGAGTCCCGTTGTTGGCTCATCATAAAATACAAATTTTGGATTCATCGCAATTGCCCGCGCGATCCCAACCCTTTTCTTCATCCCTCCTGAGAGTTCTGCTGGATACTTTTCCTCAACATCTGTGAGACCAACGAGTTTGAGTTTCTCACGGGTAATCCTTCGAATCTCCCTCAGGGGAATCCTGGAATGCTCAATCAAACCAAGACCAACATTTTCCCATACACTAAGGGAATCAAAGAGCGCAGAGCTTTGAAAAACCATTCCAATCTTCTTTCTTATCTCGTAAAGATTTCGCTTTGATACATTATTCAACGAAACATTGTCTATCACAACCTCTCCTGAATCCGGAATAATAAGTCCCACTATTGTTTTCAAAAGGACACTCTTTCCACATCCACTCTGTCCAATTACAACAATGGTTTCGCCCTCACCTATATCCAGATCCAGTCCCCTGATAACTTCGTTATCTGCAAAGCTTTTCCATAGACCTTTTATTAATATCATCAGAACACCAACCTTGCAATCAGATAATCAAATACAAGTATGAGAACCATAGAAGAAACAACTGCTCTTGTTGTCGCTTTCCCTACTCCTTCAGCACCACCCTTTGCATGAAATCCGTGATAACAGCCCATAAGACCCACAATAAGACCGAATACGACAGACTTGATAAGTCCACCCCAGAGCGTAATCGGAATAAAATTAGTTCTTACACCCCTAAGGTAAATATAGAAAGACATATCCAACCCCCATACTGAAACTAAGAGTCCGCCGAGTATCATAATAACCTCGGCAATAATGGTAAGAACGGGTAGAATGATAATCCCGGAAAGAATTCGCGGCATAATAAGGAATCTACCGGGGTCGATCCCCATTATTTCAAATGCATCAATCTGTTCGGTAACGCGCATCGTACCCAGTTCTGCTGCAATGGAAGAGCTTACCCTCCCTGCAACAATAAGCCCCGTCAACATAGGACCCAATTCTATCATCACCGCCTTGGCAACTCCCATTCCCACATATAACTCCGGAACAAAACCTTTTGTTTGAAAAGCTGCCTGGAAACCGGTAACCATTCCAGCAAATATAGATACAACAATAACGATAGGAAGGGAAGATATGCCCATAGTGAGCATCTGGTTTAAAATTAATTTATAGCTTTTGGGGATTTTGTGAAAGTTTTTAAACCCATCAGCGAGAACAACGATAACCCCACCTATATAGACAAGGAATGACTTTATTGCACCTGCAATCATTAAGCCCCCCCCGCTTGTTCAGCATTTTGCCATTCCATATCCTCAAAGGTCGCAAATTTATCGACAAACGTTACCTTAACAGTACCGGTAGGACCGTTCCTCTGTTTTCTTATGATAATCTCAGCAGTATTCCTTTCTTCTTCAGCATCCGACTCAAGTTTCCTAAATAGAAAAATAACAACATCCGCATCCTGCTCAATTGCACCCGATTCTCTAAGGTCTGAAAGGAGTGGTTTCTGGAATGCACGTTGTGTATGGGCTCTCGAAAGTTGTGAAAGTGCAACAACTGGAATTTTAAGTTCTTTTGAAAGCGCTTTGAGCGAACGGGAAATAATCGTAACTTCTTGTTGTCTGCTCTCTGCTGATCTTCCCATTCCGGAAACATCCAGAAGTTGTAAGTAATCAATAAAGATAATACCAACATCAATCCTTGACTTTAATCTTCGAGCCTTTGCCCTTAGTTCAAGGTGCGTAAGTCGGGCAGAATCATCGATGTATAGAGGAGCCTCATGCAGCTTACCCGCCGCACGTGTGAGACTCACCCATCCTTCATTAGTAAGAAAACCTCTTCTTAAGTTCTTCAAATCAACACGTGCCTTCATTGCAAGCATCCTCTGAACAAGCTGCTCTTGCGACATTTCAAGGCTAAAAAACCCGACAGGGATATTCCTGTCAATCGATGTATGGAGAGCAATGTCAAGTGCAAAGGCGGTCTTACCCATTGACGGTCTTCCAGCGATAATTATAAAATCTGATTTTTGAAACCCCCCTGTCATATCATCAAGTCTTCTTATTCCTGATTCAACTCCAGTTATATGGGTTTTGTGCTTTGTTAATTCATCAATCTTTTCTACAGTATCACTCAGAATATCCTTAACCTGGACAAGGTCCTGTTTCTTTCCTGAATAATGGATATTGAATATTAACTGTTCAGCCATATCAAGTAACTCATCAACTCCGTATGACTCCTCATAACTTTGCTGAATAATCTGATTTGAAACGCTGATAAGCTTTCTCAAAACATATTTTTCAAGAACTATTTTCGCATAATACTGAACGTTTGCCGTTGAAACAACTGATTCCACGAGCCTCTGGAGATAATCAAGACCGCCAACCTCGCTAAGCTGCTCCCTCTTTTTCAACTCATCAGATATAGTTACAATATCAACAGGAATATTGTTTTTTTCCAACACAACAATTGCATTTAAAATTGTCCTGTGAACTGGTGAATAAAAGGCTTCGTCATTGGTAATTATTGAAAGAACAGCATTACAAGCTTCCTGGTCTGACAGCATGGAACCCAGAACTGCTGCCTCTGCATCGAGGGATTGAGGTGGTGTCCTGAGCAGTTCTTTTTTCTCATCCATTCTTTTCAATCTCCCTTCCAAGGATTTTCAAAATGTATTTCATATCCTCCCAGGTCTGTCTTTTACCTTTTGAATTTCTCAACAGGTAACTTGGATGGAATGTCGGAACAACCTTTATCCCTCTATAATAGAATAACTTCCCCCTGAGATTGGAAATAGAAATATTAGTTCTTGCGAGTGTTTGTGCAGCAAATTTACCAAGTGCACAAATTACCTCAGGTTTTATGATCTCAATTTGCTTGTTAAGATAAGGAAAACAGGCCTCTATCTCGTCTTCTTGCGGATTCCTGTTTTTCGGTGGTCTGCACTTCAAGATATTCCCAATGTAAACATCCTCTCTTTTAAGTCCCATCGCCTCTATTATTTTCGTTAACAACTGTCCGGCTTTACCAATAAAAGGTTTTCCTTCCACGTCTTCATAATAACCAGGAGCCTCACCAACAAACATTAGAGAAGCATCTGGACTTCCTTCTCCAAAAACATAGTGCTTCTTTCCCTCGTATAGGGGACATTTTCTACACTCTAAGACTTCATTCTCCAACTCCTGAAGTAACATTTTATTTGAGGGACGAGCACCACATTCTGCTTCTATAATACCTAAATTGATATATCCCTGAAGTGTATTCTTTAACATATCAAGTATCTCTGCTTTCTGATATCTATTATTCATAGATATAAATATCTATCATACTTTTTTTCCTTTGTCAAATAATTTAAAATGGAATTTTTTCACCGCAGAGATCGCAAAGTCATCGACGCTGAGTATGCGAATACGCATCCTTAATGACCTTTGAAGCAATCCAGATGTTGCAGTGACTATCTCTTAAGGTCTCTTAAAGTCCCTGTAGAGAAAAAATACGCCGCCAGGGAATCGAACCCCGAACCCACGGATTAAGAGTCCGTTG
>JAGMEZ010000475.1 GCA_023127905.1 Caldifarciminota bacterium | reverse complement strand
AAATACGTTAACTAATGGCATCTGGTTTGATGGGTCTTCTATAGAAGGATTTGCCAGAATTCAGGAAAGTGACCTGTTTTTGAAGCCAGACATAACAACATATTCTATAGTTCCTTGGTTGACGGAGAATGGTAAAACCGCGCGATTTATATGCGATATTTATGGACCAGATGGAAAACCTTTTGCTGATGACCCAAGATTTGTACTTAAGAAAGTAATTGCCGAAGCGGCGAATATGGGGTTTGAGTATAATGTAGGACCTGAATTGGAGTTTTACCTCTTCAAAAAAGATGGATTATCCAAAACTATACCAATGGATTATGGAAGTTATTTTGACTTATCATCACATGAGGGATACAAAGTTATCAAAGAAATAATAACAGCACTGAATAACTTCGGAATTAATGTTGAGACATCACATCACGAGGTTGGTCAGGGGCAGTATGAAATAGACTTCAATTACGGACCTGCCCTCCAGATTGCCGATAAATTACTTACATTGAAATACACGGTAAAGAAAATAGCACAGATGCACAATTTACAGGCAACCTTTATGCCAAAACCAATAGAAGGGGCTGCAGGTTCTGGAATGCATTGCCATCAAAGCATATTTGATACAAAAACCAAAAAAAACCTTTTTTATGATGAGAACGATAAATACAGGTTATCAAAGACAGCCTATAACTTTATTGCTGCCCAGATTAAATATATCAAAGAAATGAGCGCTATTCTCTGTCCAACGGTGAATTCGTACAAACGACTTGTCTCTGGATTTGAGGCACCTGTTTATATTACCTGGGCAGGCATGAACCGATCGGCATTAATCAGAGTGCCAAAGTGGTTTAAACAAAAACCTCAAGCTGCAAGAATTGAATTAAGATGTGCTGATCCCACTTGTAACCCATATCTAACGTTTGGTGTTATGCTAAAAGCCGGTATAGATGGAATTAAAAACGACATGAAACCACCTGAACCATTAGAAAAGAATGTATTTCAATTCGACAATGAAAGCCTGGTGAGTAAAAAAATAGATATGCTTCCAACATCACTCTGGGAAGCTCTGAATGAACTAAAAAAGAGTAATATTTTCAAAGAATTTTTCGGAGATCACCTATTTAAGAAGTATATTGATATTAAAACGAAAGAATGGAACGAGTTTAAAATACAGGTTACATCCTGGGAAATTAACAAATATCTGGACATATACTAATCACTCATCTATATCGATATTGCACCCCGTAAAACTAAAATGCCGTGATTAACATGGTGTTTTTCTCATCTCAAAGAAATAATTATGATTAACGGTAAAAATAAACGTTTGCTCCGTCAACTGAGTGGTGTTGGGGTATTTTCTATCTCAACAGGTGCAATGATCAGTTCAGGTTTGTTCATCCTTCCTGGATTGGTGTATGCAAAAGTGGGATCAGCAGTTATCTTAGCTTATATCATTGCTGGAATACTTGTTCTACCTGCTCTTTTTGCAAAAGCTGAACTCACTACAGCAATGCCTAAAGCTGGTGGTAGTTATTTTTTCATAGAACGCAGTATGGGATCAGCAGCAGGCACTATTGGCGGGTTTTCAAGCTGGTTTTCGCTCAGCCTTAAAAGTGCTTTTGCACTGGTTGGTATCGGCGCATTTGCAACGTTAATAAATCCAAACATTTCAGAACTTGAAATTAAACTCATTGCATCAGGATTCTGTATAATTTTTATCATTATCAATTTAATTAGTGTAAAACTTACCAGTAAAATTCAGATTTTCATCGTAATGGTTCTTATTAGTTTAATAATACTTTATATATTTCGAGGATCGATGATACTGGATGTTAACAGGTACAGGCAAACTGTTCCATTAAATTTACACAAATTGATTGCAGCAGCAGGGATTGTCTTCATCTCATTTGGAGGATTAACAAAAATCACAAGTGTTGCTGAAGAAGTTGAGAATCCATCGAAGAACATTCCTTACGGAATGATAATCGCTTTCTGCGTTGTTCTACTTCTTTATGGATTAACTATTTTTGTAACTGTTGGTATGCTTGACAAATATGAATTTGCACATTCGCTTACCCCCATATCAACTGCTGGATATAAAATTATGGGAACATTTGGCAGTGTCATAATGGCATTTGCAGCAATTCTTGCTTTTGTTTCTACTGCCAATGCAGGTATTCTTTCTTCATCAAGGTTTCTCGTCGCAATGAGCCGTGATCAACTCCTACCTGATTTCTTCTCAAGAATTAATAACCGATTCAAGACACCACATTTCTCCATACTATGTACAGGGATTTTTATGCTTGTATTTATTCTCTCATTAAACATTGAAAATCTCGTAAAGGTTGCATCTACAATGAAAATTCTTTTGTTTATGTTCGTGATAATGGCATCAATAATTATGCGCCAGAGCAAAATCCTCAATTATAAGCCAGTATTCGTTTCACCTTTATATCCATGGTTACCAATTACAGGAATTGTCTGCTATGGTTATCTTCTTTTTGTGATGGGTATTACATCAATTCTGGTAACAATAGGATTTATTATAATCAGCTATCTATGGTATAAATTTTTCACCCATGGAAAAACGATGCGCAAATCAGCACTTATCCATATTGTCGAGCGTGCTACTGCAAAAGAAATCGCAGGTGACTCTCTCGGTGGGGAGTTGCGTGAAATCTTGAAGGAGCGCGATAATATAATCGAGGATAGATTTGATAAATTAGTAAAAAATTGTGAAATTATCGATTTAAATGAGGAATTCTCGCTAAATGAGTTCTTCTCAATTATTACAAAAAGACTCGCTGAACGATTAAATATTAATAAGAAAAAACTGCTTAATTCATTCATTACAAGAGAAAAGGAATCAACGACTGAAATACGACCTGGTCTTGCAATCCCACATATCATTATCGAGGGAGAACATAAATTTGAATTACTTGTAGCTCGATGCAGGGCAGGTGTTGACTTTATAGAAACATCACCACCAGTTTATGCTGTATTTGTATTGGTTGGCTCACGTGACGAAAGGAACTTCCACCTGCGTGCACTCTCTGCAATTGCCCAGATTGTTCAAGATGAAAATTTTGATAAGAACTGGTTGAACGCAAAAAGCATCGAAGAGCTGCGCGATATTATTCTTCTTGCAAAAAGACACCGTGAAATCAGGTAGGGGCATGGTTCACCGTTCCCTTACTTTTGTACTAAAAGATTATTACATTCTTTAAAATATTTACAATTGATTTTCCAGTAATTATCGCACATTCTTCTGTATATCCTCCACCTAAAACCATCACTATCGGAATTTTATTCTCTACTGCATTTCTGAATACTATTTCATCACGCCTGATAATTCCCTCTTCTGAAATACCCATGCATCCAAGGGCATCATTTTCATATATATCTGACCCTGAAATATAAACAATTATGCCAGGCTTTGATCTTTCTATAGCAATAGGTATCTCTCTATCTATTAAATGAATATATTCTGCATCTTTAATATATGATGAAACTGGATAGTTAAATTCAATATATTTCCGAGCCTCAAAATCATTTGGATAGATTTGCTCATTGTAAACATCAAGAATGTGAATCCTCTCATCATCCTTAAAAATAGATGCATACCCATTGCCCTGATGTGCATCCAGGTCGATAATCATAACTGACAGTACTGGATTTTTCTTAAATAATTTATATACTGCAATAGGAATATCGGCAAAAAAACAAAATCCTCCACCAGAATTTGACTTTGCATGATGATACCCACCTGATAGATTTATTGCCCAACCGTATTCTAAAGCCAATCTACTTCCCATTATGGTTCCACCTGCTGCATACCGTACCGATTTCAGCAACTTATTTTGCAAAATTTCATTCGGAATAGATGCAAGAATCTTAAATTCCGCAATCCGTGCAATAGTCTCCGAATTTTTCAATGAAGAAAGGTACTTTCTTGTATGAACAGAAAGGAGATCCTCATCTGTAACCTTTTCTGGAGAATAAAAACTATGTTCATTAATTCCTGCATTCTTGATTAAATAATAATAGATTTTCCCATACCTTTTTGCATCAACAGGATGAACCTCTTCGGTACCTCCTAAACCTATATCATAATATTTTGAAAAAATAATTGGTATCTTATCAATCATTTCTAAAAATAATTCTATTTGCTAAAATCTTAGATCGAACCATTGATATTGCCAATAAACCCCTGAATAAAATTTCAATGCTTATGAAATCATTCAGTAACAATACCAATAATCTCCGGACAGAAAGTTTTCTTTCTACCAAGCTGATTATTAACAAACTTCAGGATTATGAGGCTCACTCCAAGGAGGATTACACCTGTTATGAGCCCAAGAAATTCTCTATTAATGAACAACACAAATTTCGATAAAAGTGAAAACCCTATTGCTACTCCTATAATGAATAAAATGGTAGGTACAAGGTACGCCCAAAAAGAAGCTATAAAGAGAACTCCATGTGCAAGCCCAATTTCAACAATATCACCCTTTAGTGCACCAATAGGGTTTTCCACTTCAACGGTAAATTCCTTCCCCTCTTCCGGAGGTTTACACACGCTTTTTGATGGACAGTGACTACACATCTTTGTTCGATAAGTAAGAACTTTCGCAGTTCCTTTATCAGTAACCTCAACAATCCTGGCAACTACTCTATTATCTCTCATTAAAAGCTCCGGTGTTTAGAGATGGCGATTTAAGGGTGTGTTACACAAACACATTTCGATTCCTTACCAAGTTTTTTAATAGTTTTCGCTGGACATTTTTCAATAACAAGGTCCCATTTCTCCGAGTTATACACCTTACTATAGTCAATTCGTGCAAGCATTCCATCCATATAAAAAGAACCATCCTCACAATTCTTTTCACAAAGACTGCAACCAATACAGCCAACTTCGCAGATTTTCCGTACAACTGCACCTTTATCAGGATTATTGCATGCAATTGAAATAGTAGATGTAAGTTTCTCTTTACTGAAATCTTCAATGGATATAATATTTCTTGGACAGGCTTCTACACATTGACCGCAACCCGTACATTTCATCAAATCAATGACAGGAAGTCCTTCTACCATCTCGATCGCATCAAAAAGACATACTGTAACACAATCTCCATATCCAAAACATCCATAAGAACAGGAAATTTCACCACCGATTATATCTGCAACCCTACAGGTCTGTCCGCCAATATAGACTGCTCTTTTCTTTCTTATTTTCTCTGTTGCACCACAATGAACAATGGCAACCTTAGTAATGACCTCTTTACTTTCTATTCCAAGGATATTAGCAATATTCTCCGTAACTTCACTATCTCCAACAGGGCAGTCATGCGGTTCCGCTTCACCTTTTACAATCTTCTGCGCAAGATCATGACAACTTGCATTTCCACAAGCACCACAATTCACACCAGGCAACGCCTCAAGAACTTTCTCAATCCTTGGGTCCTCTTTCACATAAAGTTTCTTATTGGTTATGGCAAGAATTATTGCGAAGAACATGCCAAGCCCACCCATAGCTATTGTAGAAATTACTATAATGTTCATCTTTTCAACTCCTTAAACTTTTTTAGATTCAACAACTACTACGCAGGCTAAAGCCTGCGGCTACCTTCTCGATGCGAGGCAAGATGCCTCGCCTGTTCTTCCATGGTTTAGCTTCACCTGTTAATATGAAAGTATTTTCGCAATGACTCCTTGTTCTACATTGCTAATTTTTAATTGATAATTTTGCATTTGCAATTATGTTTATGAGGTACTGATAATTCCTGAAAATCCCATAAAAGCAAGCGCAAGCAGCCCTGCCAGGATAAGTGTTATTGGAGCACCTTTAAATGCTTCAGGAACATCTGCAAATTCCAATTCCTCTCTTATTCCAGCCATGATAAGAAGAACGAGTGTAAAACCAATTCCTGAGCCAAAACCAAAGACAACACTTTCAAGAAAATTATATTCTCTTAACACCATAAATAGTGTTAACCCGAGAATTGCACAATTTGTCGTAATAAGGGGTAGATAGATTCCAAGCGCTCTGTATAAATCCGGACTGAATTTCTTGATAAACATCTCTACTATCTGAACAAGAGAAGCAATCACAAGAATAAAGGAAACATACTCAAGGAATGGAACATTGAATCTGACCAGTATATAATGGTAGATAAGCCAGGTAACCGTTGCTGCAAGGGTCATCACAAATGTTGCCGCAAGCCCCATTCCAACAGCAGATTCAATTTTACTTGATACACCGAGAAAAGGGCAAATACCGAGAAAGTATGCTAAGACCAAATTATTTACTATTGTAGCAGCAATGAAAATAAGAATTATATTCATTTCGCCTCCTATATAATGCTAAGTACTGCGAAAGCTTTACCACAGAGCATGTGCTGAGTGAATACGAAGTAAACACAGAGGTTGTTTAGTTTCAACAACTTTTTAAACATTGTCTTCTCTCCCCCCTCTGTGAACTCAATTTCTTTTAAGTTATAGACGAGGCTTCCAG
>JAGMEZ010000474.1 GCA_023127905.1 Caldifarciminota bacterium | reverse complement strand
AAACAGGGTAACTAAGGTGAAATATGGCGGTGGCTGTGAGACCAGCATCGTTGACGATTTTGAGGGAACGTTTAATTGGCAATCTAATCCTCAAGGACGCTGTAGAAAAACATCTGATTATTCTCATTCTGGTTCTTATTGTATGGACGTTGATTTTTATCAAGAGGATCCAACAAAAGCGTTCAAAGTAGTTAGCTATGATTGGAGTAATTATGACTCACTTACCTTGTGGTATAAATTCAATGATGATACATTACCAGGATCTCTGTCAAGATTTGTTAATGTTTATGTGAAAGATGGTAGTGGAGGTGGCGTTAACACATTGATAACTAAGCAAATAGATATGAAATGGCATAGACTTGCATTAAACCTCAATGCTGGTAATCTCGATAAATCAGATATCGACAGTATTATTGTTAATTTTAGTAGAGGGATTTATGACAAGGGTGAAATGCTGAAGGTTGGTTCAACAGATAACAAATCTATATGGCCAGGTGGGATTGATGACATTCAAGTCAAATCCGCTAAATTTACAAAAGTGACTTACAAATATGATTCTTATGATGCGAATGTAAACCTGCCTACAGATCTGAACTTTCCTAAAAATCATCTAACGAAGATGACTGATGAAAGCGGATGGACGATGTATTTTTATGATAAAAGAGGAAGGCTTGGAGAGAAATGGGTTAATTTTACTGACATTACATGTGATACGTTCAAAGTACACTATAATTACAACAAAGTAGACCAGATTACAAGCATCACATATCCAGGTGATGTAACAGTCGGTTATCAATATGATAAATTTGGGAGATCAAAAAATGTTTCTGCTCTATCTACTAACCTTGCAACGATAACGCACGATGCAAATAGCAGGGACAGCATAATTGATTATGGGGTTGGTGTGAAATCTAAATTCCAATATTATCCAACAGATTGGATAAAATCCATCAATGCAACGCATCCTATGCTTGGAGCACTTATAAACAATTCCTATGAATATGATAGTACTGGCAACAGAAAGTCAGAAAAAGAGTCTGGTAGTTTAGCTGCTTCATATAATTATGATGATTTAAATAGGCTTACGAACGAAACACATACTTATGGTGGTTGGAATATCAATTATAATTATGATGCAGTTGGGAACAGGACGGGTTACACCTATTATCCTGGAACTGATAGATTAAAAACAAAAGGAGGAATAACATACTATTATGATGAGAATGGGAACATAACTGGAACGAGTTTTGGGACAAGTATTGAATACAATTACAGAGATCTCCCTTTAAAAATATCAACAGCTTGGGGCGAAACCTATACCTTTGCTTACAATGGAGACGGACTTCGTGTAAAGAAACATGTAGGGATGTCTGATCGTGGTTACGGAGAACATGGTTATGAAGAACAATATAAAGACCATACTTATAAACATCCGAATGGCGATAAACATGATGATGCAAGGGATATGGGAGATATCACAATTGACTTATCAAATAACTGGCTTAAAATTGATTTGTATTTTGACTATATCTATGAAAATCAAGGCGAACTTGAGAACCTTTATATTTCAATAGATACCGACCAAACAGTAAACAGTGGAAATATCCATTATCCTGATAGTTTGTATACTAAAGTTATACCACTTGCTGCTTGGGAGTATTGTATTTATGTAAAAGATTTGAATGATTTCGGAATCTTTGATAGATATGGCAATAAATTTGAAAATCCTGATGGAATGACAGTTAATTATACTGGTGGGGGTCCAAACCAACGAGTCAAGATAAAGATTCCAGCTAAACTTATTGGAAATCCAGAAAAATACCAAATAACAATGCTGACCACAATGCCCGGTTTTACAAATGGCACTGATTCAAGGGCAACAGATGTAGTAAGTGGAGATTCCTTGGGTCTGCAGAACAATACAATCATTGGGGCTCTTGGTCAGCCACCTCCAACAAGTGAGAACTATTACTTTATACATGATGAGGGTGGTAATGTGCTCTGTGATATTGATAGAGAGGGGAGCATTAAGTCAAGGTATATTTATATTAATGGCAAGCACATTGCTAAGATAGATGGGAGTTCAAAGTATTACTACCATCTTGACCCACTTGGGAGTCCACTCGTGATAACGAAGGATTGGATCATTCCATCGATTGCAAAGGAGTACAAGTACAAGGCATTCGGTGAGATGAAGTATGAATCGGGAACTTATGATAACACCCACAAGTTCACGGGCAAAGAGGAAGATGGCTCAGGATTGTATTACTTCGGTGCACGGTATTATGACAAATCATTAGGGAGGTGGATTTCACCCGATCCTGCTTCATATCCTTCTGATTTAAGACTGAATGATCCTCAGTCTTTTAACCCATATGTATATTGCAGAAACAACCCAATAAAATACATCGATCCAGATGGAAGAAGAATTTTTTGGAAAGGAACAACTATAGTACCTACTGAAGCAGAAAAGTATGAGGAGTCACTGGAAATACTTATTTTATCAATAGAACAAGAGGGATTGACATTACCATTTTATTATAAGCGGGGTTTTTGGGATTTTTCAAGGAAAGGTCAGCAAAGTGGTGGTTTAGCACCTCAATATTTTGGACCAAAAACAAAATCCACTAGCGGGCTAGAATATTCTTTACTGTCTGTAAATTTTGGAGCATGTAGAATCCCGATACAAGGAACAATATTAATAGATAATATCAGCGGCAAAACTGAAGAAGGAGAAGATATACTTCGACTTGAAGCGGGATATGGAGATCAACTCTGGACTATTCAACTCACTGGGACAAAAGAAAAACTTAATGAAATTTTAAGAGAAGAAGGATATGAAATTACATATGATGAACGATATGATGATTATAATCTAGAAAAAATTGAAAGGGAGACAGAATAATGTTAATAATGGAAATGTTAATAATAAGTTATGTGTTTTTATTTTTTGCATCTCTCGTAATCTACATCATTTGTCATCTATCAATTGTGGTTCTAAAAACCAGAAAGGAAATAGGAAGATTACAAAACGATTCGATTCCAGAAGAGAATCTTGAATATTATATAGCAAAACAAAAATCATATTTTCTTATTTGGTTAACATTTTTAAAATTGTTTGGCCTTGTTCTTTTCATATTGTGTACAGTAAGAATGGCAATGCAACTGTTTGTGTTTTTTAGGGGTATAGAACTGGGTGGTTTTGTATTTGATTTTATGAGCTTCACTTATGGCGCTCAAGAATTTATTGTTACACATGAATTTTTCTTAATATTGACAATTTTACCCTGGTTAATTTATACAATTTTTAAGTTTATTTTAGAAAAAAGAGTAATTAAACTAAGAACAATGAAAAGAAAATAGCGTTTCAACTCTAATATTTCAACTTTTCCTTTCAATGGGTAAATGGGATTATGGCATATAGGGACAGGAGTAAACCCTGTGAAATAATGTTATGCTCAATGCATTTTGCTATTTCACGGGGTAAACTTTTAAACTTTTCACCTATAGTCTGCCTGAGTGTAAGTAGAATTTCTGTGTCTCTGTAGTTCTTGTTCGTTTTTCCCCTTGAAATTTCATTAATTTGGTGGTAAAATTAGGTAATGAATAAAAAAGAAATTCACAGTCCACTTATGATAACGAAGAGGTTACCATCTATTGCGAAACAGTACAAATATTA